>NZ_JANCPG010000003.1:0-168279 GCF_024295905.1 Streptococcus sp. CF7_Ac1-12
TAAAAAAATTTTAAAAAAAGTTTCATGTAAAGGTTTACAAAACAACCTACTTGTGCTATACTTAAATCACAAGTTAATACAAGGTGAGTGTTACTAAGTAATATTAGGCATGATCACAGGTGAATTAGAAATCAGATGATTTTCTAGTTCATTTGTGGTCATTTTTTATACTCATATACCTTTAAAATATAAAAGGAGGTTGACATGTATCGAATTCTAAATCCAATAAATCACAATGTTTCGCTTGTCAGGCATGATAAAGGAGAAGAAGTGATTGTGATTGGTAAGGGGATTGCATTTGGAAAGAAGAAGGGAGATTTGATTTCTGAACATCAGGTTGAGAAAATCTTTCGGATGAAGACAGAAGAGTCCAGGGAAAACTTTATGGCTCTTCTCAAAGATGTTCCGCTTGATTTTATCACAGTGACCTATGAAATCATTGATAAGCTATCAAAGAAATATCATTATCCGATTCAAGAATATCTTTACGTAACCTTGACAGATCATATTTACTGTTCTTACCAAGCTCTAGCACAAGGAAGGTACAAGGATAGTAATCTGCCAGATATTTCTACCAAGTATCCTGTCGCTTTTCAAATTGCAAATGAGGCTTTTGGAATTTATCGTCAGAAGCTAGCAGATCATTTTCCTGAGGACGAAATTATTCGGATTGCTTATCATTTCATCAATGCTGAGGGTGAGAATGAAGTCCAAGTAGTTGAGTCGATTGATAAGAGGAAAGAAATTCTCAGGAATGTTGAAGAAGTGCTAAAGGACTATGCAATTCAACGAACCAAAGAGAATAATCATTTCTATGATCGCTTTATGATTCATTTGAATTATTTCCTGGATTATTTAGACCGCTCTAGAGATGATAACCAATCGCTTCTGGATATGGAAGACCATATCAAACAATCCTATCCCAGAGCGTTTGAGATTGGTTCTAAGATCTATGATGTGATTACGCAACATACGGGTCTTGATTTGTATAAGAGTGAACGAGTTTATCTAGTTCTACATATCCAACGTTTATTGTCATAAAATTTATTTAAAATTATATAAGGAGAATTCTATCATGAATAGAGAAGAAGTAACATTGTTAGGTTTTGAAATCGTAGCTTATGCTGGCGATGCTCGTTCAAAACTATTGGAAGCCTTGAAAGCTGCTGAAGCTGGTGATTTTGCAAAAGCGGATGCTCTTGTAGAGGAAGCTGGTAGCTGTATCGCAGAGGCTCACCACGCGCAAACAAGTCTATTGACTAAGGAAGCAGCTGGCGAAGATTTGGCTTATAGTGTGACCATGATGCACGGTCAAGATCACTTGATGACAACTATTTTGTTAAAAGATTTGATGCACCATTTAATTGAACTGTACAAGAGAGGAGTTAAATAATGAATAAATTAATTGCATTTATCGAGAAAGGAAAGCCTTTCTTTGAGAAACTATCTCGTAATATCTATCTTCGTGCTATTCGTGATGGTTTCATTGCAGGTATGCCTGTTATTCTCTTCTCAAGTATCTTTATCTTGATTGCCTTTGTACCAAACTCATGGGGCTTTAAATGGTCTGATGAAGTTGTAGCCTTTCTGATGAAACCTTATAGCTATTCTATGGGTATTCTGGCTCTCTTGGTAGCTGGTACAACAGCTAAGTCATTGACTGACTCAGTAAACCGTAGCATGGAGAAAACCAATCAAATCAACTATATGTCAACACTGTTAGCAGCGATTGTTGGTTTGTTGATGTTAGCAGCTGATCCTATCGAAAATGGTCTAGCTACTGGATTCTTGGGGACAAAAGGTTTGCTTTCAGCCTTCCTTGCTGCCTTTGTTACCGTAGCTATCTATAAGATTTGTGTTAAGAACAATGTCACTATTCGCATGCCTGACGAAGTTCCACCAAATATCTCACAAGTCTTTAAAGATGTGATTCCATTCACTCTCTCAGTTGTTTCACTTTATGCTCTTGATTTACTAGCTCGTCATTTTGTTGGTGCTAGTGTAGCAGAATCAATCGGTAAATTCTTTGCACCATTATTCTCTGCTGCTGATGGTTATCTAGGTATCACCATTATCTTTGGTGCCTTTGCCTTCTTCTGGTTTGTTGGTATCCATGGTCCATCTATCGTTGAGCCTGCTATCGCAGCTATTACATATGCAAATGCCGAAGTAAACTTGAACCTTCTCCAACAAGGTATGCACGCTGACAAGATTCTTACTTCTGGTACACAAATGTTTATCGTTACCATGGGTGGTACTGGTGCGACACTGGTTGTTCCATTCATGTTCATGTGGTTAACAAAATCAAAACGTAACCGTGCAATCGGTCGTGCTTCAGTAGTTCCAACTTTCTTTGGTGTAAACGAACCAATCTTGTTTGGTGCACCTCTTGTATTGAACCCAATCTTCTTCATTCCATTTATCTTTGCTCCAATCGCGAACGTTTGGATCTTCAAATTCTTTATTGAAACACTTGGAATGAATTCATTTACTGCTAATCTACCATGGACAACCCCAGCTCCACTAGGTCTAGTTCTTGGTACTAATTTCCAAGTTCTATCATTCATTCTTGCTGTCCTTCTAATTGTGGTTGACGTAGTCATTTATTATCCATTCCTTAAGGTCTATGATGAACAAATTCTAGAAGAAGAGCGTTCAGGTAAGTCTAATGATGAATTGAAAGAAAAAGTTGCTGCAAACTTCAACACTGCGAAAGCAGATGCTATTCTTGAAAAAGCAGGTGTAGAAGCAGCTCAAAATACAATTACAAAAGAAACAAATGTCTTAGTTCTTTGTGCTGGTGGAGGTACAAGTGGTCTCCTTGCAAATGCTTTGAATAAGGCAGCTGCAGAATACAATGTTCCTGTGAAAGCAGCAGCAGGTGGCTATGGTGCTCACCGTGAAATGTTACCAGAGTTTGATCTAGTTATCCTTGCCCCTCAAGTTGCTTCAAACTTTGAAGATATGAAGGCAGAAACAGATAAACTCGGTATTAAACTTGCCAAGACAGAAGGTGCTCAATACATCAAATTAACCCGTGATGGAAAAGGTGCTCTTGCATTTGTACAAGCTCAATTCGATTAACGATAGGGACTGTGAAACAGTCTCCTCTTGTTACGGAAATCGCTATGGCGAATTTCCTAATCGCCTTGTTAATTCGTTGGTAAAAAGATATCGTTTTTACCTCCTCATGTCACAATTCGATTAAGGCTAGGGACTCTGAAATAGTCTCCTATCGTTGCGGAAATCGCTATGGCGAATTTCCTAATCGCCTTGTTAATTCGTTGGTAAAAAGATATCGTTTTTACCTCCTCATGTCACAATTCGGTGACTTGGTACAAGAAGTGAGATGGAGAAGGATGGCTCACTGACTCCTCTCCTCTCACTTTTACTTTATTTAAATCAAGAAATAGGTGAAAAAAATGACAAAAACATTACCAAAAGACTTTATTTTCGGTGGCGCAACTGCTGCTTATCAAGCAGAAGGCGCTACACATACTGATGGAAAAGGACCAGTTGCTTGGGATAAATATCTTGAAGATAACTACTGGTACACTGCGGAGCCAGCTAGTGATTTTTACAATCGATATCCAGTTGACCTCGAGCTAGCAGAAGAGTATGGTGTCAATGGCATTCGAATTTCCATTGCCTGGTCACGTATTTTCCCGACTGGTTATGGTCAAGTAAATCAGAAAGGTGTCGAGTTTTATCATAATTTATTTGCTGAGTGTCACAAACGTCACGTTGAGCCTTTTGTAACTCTTCATCACTTTGACACGCCAGAAGCTCTCCACTCAAATGGAGACTTCTTAAATCGTGAAAATATTGAACACTTTGTAGACTACGCTGCCTTCTGTTTTGAAGAATTTCCAGAAGTAAACTATTGGACAACCTTCAATGAAATTGGACCAATCGGTGATGGTCAATACTTGGTTGGTAAATTCCCTCCAGGTATTCAGTACGATCTTGCCAAAGTCTTCCAATCGCACCACAATATGATGGTGTCTCATGCACGCGCGGTAAAATTGTATAAAGAGAAAGGTTATAAAGGGGAAATTGGTGTCGTGCACGCTCTCCCAACCAAGTACCCACTTGATCCTGAAAATCCTGCAGATGTTATTGCGGCAGAGTTGGAGGACATTATCCATAACAAATTTATCTTGGATGCAACTTATCTGGGTCACTACTCTGAAAAGACCCTGGCAGGGGTAGAGGCTATCTTGGCTGCCAATGGTGGTAGCTTAGATCTTCGTGAAGAAGATTTCGAAGTATTAGAATCCGCAAAAGACTTGAATGACTTCCTTGGAATTAATTACTATATGAGTGACTGGATGGAAGCCTTTGATGGAGAAACTGAAATCATCCATAATGGTAAGGGTGAAAAAGGAAGCTCTAAATACCAAATCAAAGGTGTTGGTCGTCGTGTAGCTCCTGATTATGTGCCACGTACGGACTGGGATTGGATTATCTACCCTCAAGGTTTGTATGACCAAATCATGCGCGTGAAGAAAGATTATCCTAACTATAAGAAAATCTACATCACTGAAAATGGACTTGGTTATAAAGATGAGTTCGTTGATAACACTGTTTACGATGATGGCCGTATTGATTATGTCAAACAACACTTGGAAGTATTATCTGATGCGATTGCAGATGGAGCGAATGTAAAAGGTTACTTCATTTGGTCATTAATGGATGTCTTCTCATGGTCAAATGGATATGAGAAACGTTACGGTCTCTTTTATGTAGACTTTGAAACTCAAGAACGTTACCCTAAGAAATCAGCTCACTGGTACAAGAAAGTAGCAGAAACTCAAGTGATTGAGTAGTAGAATGAGTAATTAGATATAGAATTTTAGTGAGGAAAAAAGATGTTCAAAGATTTAATCCAATCTATTTATGAAAAAGTTTATATTATCAATTTCGAAAAATGCTCTCAAACACCGTGTTTGACGAATGAAGAATTGAAAAGTCTCGGAAAATGGTATGTCTCGACTGGTAAAGAATGGATTTGTCATTCAGATTATGAGCTGGAAGAATTTAAAAATCTGTTTTTAAATTTTATCAATCCTGAAGAATGGGATAATATCTCCTTTGATTCAGATTTTATGCCGTTTCAACAATCATAAAGAATCTAGGAAACTCTTTGTAAAAATCTTCATCAAAAAATGCGTCATATCAAGATTCTTATTTTCTTGATATGACGCATTTTATATTTTATCAATCCTCAGTTTTATGGTTTAGAAAGAATAATTTTTGTTTGTTTTGAAAGTTGTTCGAAGGTTTCTTTGCTCAGTTTAGAATCTGAAACGATGGTATCAATATCTGAGATATTGTAGAAGGTGTAAAAATCAAACTTATTGAACTTACTATTGTCAGCTAGTAAGTATTTTTTATTGGAATTATTGAGGGCGATGCGTTGGGATTCACCTTCTTCTTCACTAAAGGTCGCAATCGCATTGTCCTTGATACCATTACAGCTCACGAAAGCTTTAGAAAATTGTAGATTGGCCAAATTCTGTAAGGTTAGTGTTCCCACAAATGCTCCAGTGATAGAGCGATAGTTTCCACCGATTAAAATCAAATCTGTTAGTTTTCGTTCGTTTAGGATGAGAAAGACTGGTAAACTGTTTGTTACAACACGAATATTATCGATTGGAAGTTCACGGGCAAAAGATTCCAAGGTTGTACCTGGGCCGATAAAAATAGTTTCCCCTTCATCGATTAAATGGCCTGCAAAACGGCTAATTTCTTGTTTTTCTGCGATTTGTAAGCTTTGTTTTTCAATATTGGAACGTTCATTGTTTAAAATGGAACCTGTGCGAATTTTTTCAGCACCACCGTGCACACGAACAAGTAAATCCTTGTCAGCCAACTCTTGTAAATAGCGTCTAGCAGTCATATCTGACACATCCAGGCGAGTCATGATTTCTTTTACAGTAATAGTTCCCTTTGTATTTACCGTTTCTAGAATATTATCTAGTTTTTCCTGCTTTAGCATCGTTATCACCTCTATTTCTATTACTATTTTATCATAAAGTATTCAATCAATCAATTTAAAAAACAAAAGAAAACAAAAACAAAAATATCATGGTTGTTTTAAACAAACCATGATATTTGTTATCAATTCTGAAATTGTTGACTTAGTCTAAACCGTAGTTGTAGTCATCGTCTTGCATGGCTTCAACTTCACCAAGAAGGTAACCATTTCCGACTTGAGAGAAGAAGTCGTGGTTAGAAGTTCCTGTTGAAATACCGTTCATGACAATTGGGTTGACATCATCTGCTGAATCTGGGAAGAGTGGATCTTGTCCCAGGTTCATGAGTGCCTTGTTGGCATTGTAGCGAAGGAAGGTTTTGACTTCTTCCGTCCAACCAACACCGTCATAGAGACTTTCTGTGTAGCCTTCTTCATTCTCGTAAAGAGTATAGAGCAGGTCGTACATCCATTCTTTGAGCTTTTCTTGCTCTTCTTCAGGTAATTCATTGAAACCGAGTTGGAATTTATAACCAATGTAGGTTCCGTGAACTGACTCATCACGAATAATTAATTTAATGATTTCAGCGACGTTGGCTAGTTTGTTGTTACCAAGATAGTAGAGGGGAGTGAAGAAACCAGAGTAGAAGAGGAAGGTTTCGAGGAAGACACTGGCAACTTTCTTTTCAAGTGGGCTACCGTTTAGGTAAATTTCGTTGACAATCTCAGCCTTCTTTTGTAGGTAAGGATTGGTATTGGTCCATTCGAAAATTTCTTCAATCTCAGCCTTTGTATTCAAGGTAGAAAAGATAGAAGAGTAAGATTTTGCGTGGACAGATTCCATAAATTGGATGTTATTGAAAACAGCTTCCTCATGTGGTGTACGGATGTCTGCTCGAAGGGCTTGAACCCCAGTTTCAGATTGCATAGTATCGAGAAGGGTTAAACCACCAAAGACTTTTCCAACCAAGTCTTTTTCTACATTTGATAGCTTTCTCCAGTCATCCAAGTCATTTGACAAGGGAATACGTGTATCGAGCCAGAATTGCTCCGTCAGCTTTTCCCAAGTTGATTTGTCGATGACATCTTCGATGGCATTCCAGTTAATGGCTTTGTAGTAAGTTTCCATTTGAAATCTCTTTCTGTGTTTAGTATTGCGAACTCACAATTATTTCTATTTTATCATAATTCTAGAAGAGTATCGCACAAAAAGTCGGAAGCCCGACTTTTTGCTATTTCATAGTATAGATGCTTATTCCAATTTAGTTTAGCAGGGTGAATAAATACTTATCTGAGAAAATGTAGTTTCCTCAAACAAAAATTAGATCACACAGCTTTCACATTGGTTGGCACCGACTTCTCCACCATCATCTGTAAAGGTACGGACGTAGTAGATAGACTTGATACCCTTGTTAAAGGCATAGTTACGAAGGATAGACAAGTCACGTGTCGTTTGTTTGTTTTCTTTCTTCCATTCGTAAAGACCTTTTGGAATGTCACTACGCATGAAGAGGGTGAGTGAAAGTCCTTGGTCCACGTGCTCAGTCGCAGCAGCGTAAACATCAATCACCTTACGCATATCCATGTCGTAGGCAGAAGTGTAGTAAGGAATGGTTTCTGTTGACAAACCAGCAGCTGGATAGTAGATCTTACCGATTTTCTTTTCTTGTCGTTCTTCGATACGTTGCGTAATCGGGTGGATAGAAGCAGAAACGTCGTTGATGTAACTGATAGAACCATTTGGAGCTACAGCAAGGCGGTTTTGGTGGTAAAGACCATCTGCTTGAACCTTGTCGCGAAGTTCAGCCCAGTCAGCAGCACTTGGGATAAAGACATCTTTAAAGAGTTCTTTAACACGGTCTGATTTTGGAACAAACTCGCCAGTCACATACTTGTCAAAGTAGCTTCCGTTAGCATAGTCTGATTTTTCAAAGTTGTGGAAGGTGATACCACGTTCACGCGCGATATTGTTTGATTCTACCAAGGTCCAGTAGTTCATAAGCATAAAGTAGATGCTTGTAAATTCAACAGACTCAGGCGATCCATATTCAATCAATTGTTGGGCAAGGTAGCTGTGAAGTCCCATTGCACCAAGACCAAAGGTATGAGCTTGGCTATTTCCGTGGTCGATGGTAGGAACAGCTACGATGTGTGAACTATCTGTAACGAAAGTTAAGGCACGCACCATAGCACGGATAGAACGACCAAAGTCAGGTGAAGTCATCATGTTAACCACGTTGGTTGAACCAAGGTTACATGAAACATCCGTTCCCATTTGAAGGAATTCTTGGGCATCGTTGATCAAGCTTGGTTCTTGGACTTGAAGAATCTCAGAACACAAGTTGCTCATGATAATCTTACCATCAACAGGATTTGCACGGTTAGCTGTGTCGATGTTGACTACATAAGGGTAGCCAGATTCTTGTTGCAATTTAGAGATTTCAGTTTCCAAATCACGCGCCTTGATTTTTGTCTTGCGGATATTTGGATTTGCGACTAGCTCATCGTATTTTTCAGTGATGTCGATGTAGTTAAATGGCACACCGTATTCAAGCTCTACTGAGTAAGGGCTGAAGAGGTACATTTCTTCATTTTTACGAGCTAATTCGTAGAATTTATCGGGTACTACAACACCAAGTGAAAGGGTCTTTACACGAACTTTTTCATCGGCGTTTTCTTTCTTAGTGGAAAGGAAGGCGATAATATCTGGGTGGAAGACGTTGAGGTAGACAACACCAGCACCCTGACGTTGACCCAATTGGTTTGAGTAAGAGAAGCTATCTTCGAAAAGCTTCATAACTGGAACGACGCCAGAAGCTGCTCCTTCATATCCTTTAATAGGAGCACCAGCTTCACGAAGGTTGCTGAGGGTAATTCCCACGCCACCACCGATACGTGAAAGTTGGAGAGCTGAGTTGATAGAACGTCCGATAGAGTTCATGTCATCTGTGACCTGAATCAAGAAACAAGATACCAACTCTCCACGACGAGCACGACCAGCATTCAAGAAGGAAGGAGTAGCAGGTTGGTAGCGTTGGTGGATGATTTCATTAGCAATATCAATTGCAACGGCTTCATCACCGTCGGCAAAATAAAGGGCGTTAAAGAAGACACGGTCTTCCATACTTTCAAGATAGTATTCACCGTCGTTAGTCTTCAAGGCATATTGATTATAGAACTTATAGGCAGCCATGAAAGACTTGAATTGGAAGTTTTGTTCTTTGATAAATTGAGACAATTCTTCCAAGAATTCTGGACGGTATTTCTTGATAAAGGCTGTTTCGATGTAGTTGTGTTCAATGAGGTAGTTGATTTTATCTTTGATTGAATCAAAAACCATAGTGTTTGGAACTACATTTTCTTTAAAGAAGGCATCCAAGGCTTCCTTATCTTTATGAAGCATGATTTGTCCATTGACAGGACGGTTGATTTCGTTATTGAGACGGAAGTAAGTCACGTCTTCAAGATGTTTTAATCCCATAAAATTTCCCTTATCTAATTACAAAAGAAAGGCTTCTAAGTTAGCCCTAGAAGCAGTTTCTTCTGGATGATGTACTAAGATTATGCTAATTGTTTCAGTTTTCCTGGTTGGAAACCTGAAAAGACTTCAGTTGGTGTTTGGATCACAGGAGCTGCGCTGAAACCGAGCTCTTTAACTTGATCGATGTACTCAGGTTGCTCATCAAGATTGATTTCACGATAAGCGACATTATTACTGTCCAAGAAACGTTTGGTCATTTTACATTGGACACAGTTGTTTTTAGAATAAACGGTTACCATTGTGTAACTCCTCTTTCAAAATAGATTACTTTCTTAGTATATCAGAAAATAAATTTTTGTCAATGATTTGAAACTAAATATAGTGGTCTATTTTTCTACTAAAGGTTGCAAAACACAATATGTAGTGTTTGTTTTATGAAATAGTGATAATTATCCTAGAAGTAGTTTTTTGGAAAACTATATCCTGTGTTTTGTTATCTAGAATAGAAGATTTTCAGCAAGTTATCTGAAAGGAAATCGAATAAATCCCATAAAATGCTTGAAAAAAATCCTAGAAGATGGTATAATACCAAATTGTAAGGGTTATCACATATAACTCAAAAAAGAAAGAACAAAAGGAGAGTCAAACTATGGCTTCTAAAGATTTCCACGTAGTGGCAGAAACAGGTATTCACGCACGTCCAGCAACATTGTTGGTACAAACTGCAAGCAAATTTGCTTCAGATATCACTCTTGAGTACAAAGGTAAATCAGTTAACCTTAAATCAATCATGGGTGTTATGAGTCTTGGTGTTGGCCAAGGTGCTGATGTAACTATCTCAGCTGAAGGTGCAGATGCAGATGACGCTATCGCTGCAATCTCAGAAACAATGGAAAAAGAAGGATTGGCATAAGGAAAATGACAGAAATGCTTAAAGGAATCGCGGCATCTGACGGTGTTGCAGTTGCAAAAGCATATCTACTCGTTCAACCGGATTTGTCATTCGAGACTATTTCAGTCGAAGATACAAACGCAGAAGAGGCTCGTTTGGATGTAGCTCTTGAAGCTTCTCAAAACGAGCTTTCTCTTATCCGTGAGAAAGCTGTAGGTACGCTTGGTGAAGAAGCGGCTCAAGTTTTTGACGCTCATTTGATGGTTCTTTCTGACCCAGAATTGATCGGTCAGATTAAAGAAACAATCCGTGCTAAGAAAGTCAATGCTGAAGCAGGTCTTAAAGAAGTGACTGACATGTTCATCACGATCTTTGAAGGTATGGAAGACAATCCATACATGCAAGAACGTGCAGCGGATATCCGCGACGTGACAAAACGTGTATTGGCAAACCTTCTTGGTAAGAAATTGCCAAACCCAGCTTCTATCAACGAAGAAGTAATCGTGATTGCGCATGACTTGACACCATCTGATACAGCTCAATTGGACAAAAACTTTGTAAAAGCTTTTGTAACAAACATCGGTGGACGTACAAGCCACTCAGCTATCATGGCACGTACACTTGAAATTGCAGCTGTATTGGGAACAAACAACATCACTGAAGTAGTGAAGGACGGTGATATCCTTGCCGTTAACGGAATTACTGGTGAAGTGATTATCAACCCAACAGATGAACAAGCGGCAGAATTTAAAGCAGCTGGTGAAGCTTATGCTAAACAAAAAGCTGAATGGGCACTTTTGAAAGATGCTCAAACAGTGACTGCTGACGGTAAACACTTCGAGTTGGCTGCTAACATCGGTACTCCAAAAGACGTTGAAGGTGTTAACAACAACGGTGCTGAAGCTGTCGGACTTTACCGTACAGAGTTCTTGTACATGGATTCTCAAGACTTCCCAACTGAAGATGAGCAGTATGAAGCATACAAAGCTGTTCTTGAGGGAATGAATGGTAAACCAGTGGTTGTTCGTACAATGGATATCGGTGGAGATAAGGAACTTCCTTACTTCGATATGCCACATGAAATGAACCCATTCCTTGGATTCCGTGCCCTTCGTATCTCTATTTCTGAAACTGGAGATGCAATGTTCCGTACACAAATCCGTGCCCTTCTTCGTGCTTCTGTTCATGGTCAATTGCGTATCATGTTCCCAATGGTTGCCCTTTTGAAAGAATTCCGTGCAGCCAAAGCAGTTTATGAAGAAGAAAAAGCAAACCTTCTTTCTGAAGGAGTTGCAGTTGCGGATGACATCCAAGTTGGTATCATGATTGAAATCCCTGCAGCAGCAATGCTTGCAGACCAATTTGCAAAAGAAGTAGACTTCATGTCAATTGGAACAAACGACTTGATCCAATACTCAATGGCAGCAGACCGTATGAACGAGCAAGTTTCATACCTTTACCAACCATATAACCCATCAATCCTTCGCTTGATCAACAACGTTATCAAGGCAGCTCACGCTGAAGGTAAATGGGCTGGTATGTGTGGTGAGATGGCTGGTGACCAAAAAGCTGTTCCACTTCTTGTCGGAATGGGCTTGGATGAGTTCTCTATGTCAGCAACATCAGTCCTCCGTACACGTAGCTTGATGAAGAAATTGGACACTGCTAAGATGGAAGAGTACGCTAACCGTGCCCTTACAGAGTGTTCAACAATGGAAGAAGTTCTTGAACTTCAAAAAGAATACGTTAACTTTGATTAATGTCATTAACCTTGTAACCTAGTTGCAAGGTTTTTTGACGCATTTTGGGAAAGTATAGTCTAATAAACTCCACTTTTCAATGATGAAGAGGCATGATATAATAGGAGAAACAAATAGAATAAGAGAGAAACAAATAGAATAAGAGAGAAATCATGTCTAAAGAAATTGATATTGAATATTACCACCAGCTAGCCTTACAAAAGCAGAAGGAGCATCGTAAAGTTTTAGCCAATCTAAAGAAAAAGCCACCAAAAAATCTAGATAAGATAGCCCAGCAGATTCACCAAGAAGTATTTGAGGAAATTGATTGTACTGCCTGTGCCAACTGTTGCAAGACATTGGGACCTGACTTCAAGGAAGCAGACATCACTCGTATTGCTAAGTACTTTAAGATGAAATTACCAGCTTTTGAAGCGGAGTTTCTGCAGGTAGATGAAGATGGCGATAAGGTTTTTAAATCCATGCCTTGTCCCTTTCTAGGAGGAGATAATCTCTGTTCCATCTATGATGTTCGTCCAAAGGCCTGTCGTGAATTTCCCCATACAGACAGGAAAAAAATCCATCAAATCAACCATTTGACTATTAAGAATACCTTGACCTGTCCAGCAGCCTATCTCTTTGTTGAGAAATTAAAGGATAAGTTATAGAGATTTAAAGGATAAAAAATTTCTAATAATAACTAGTAATATGAAGGGAGAACTCTGTGCCTAGACCGAAAACAAAAGAGGAGCTAATGCTGGCCTCTAAGGAAAACTATGAAAAGCTCAATCGTTTCATCTCCCAACTAAGTGAAGATGAGCTACAGATTCCATTTGATTTTTCAAGAGACCCAAAGAAAAAAGAAGCTCACTGGAAAAGGGATAAAAATCTACGGGATGTCTTGATCCATCTTTATGAATGGCAGCAGTTACTTTTGACTTGGGTACATTCCAATCAAAAAGGTCACGAAAGACCTTTTCTCCCTGAATCTTATAATTGGAAAACTTATGGAGAAATGAATATCGCTTTTTGGAAGAAGCACCAGAAAACCTCCTTAGAAGAAGCGACTAGACTCCTAGAACAATCACATAGGGAGGTTTTAGAATTGATAGAAGTTTTTAGCAATGACGACCTCTTTACCAAAGGTGTCTATAAGTGGACCGGCGGAACAAGTCTAGGTTCCTACTTTGTCAGTAACACCTCCAGTCATTATGATTGGGCTATGAAAAAACTCAAAGCTCATCGGAAGAATTGTAAGTCTCATTAGTTCAAGTGACAATGAAATTCAGGAAAGGTTCTTATAAGTTTCGAATAGCTTAGTTCTCCTTATTTTTGAGTTATTCTAGCTTTAGAATCCTTCAAAAATTAAAATTTAAGGTAATCAATGGCTTAGAATAGTACGAAAACATTTAGTTTATAGGAATTCTAGGTCTATAATCACATGGATATTTATGAAGTTAGTGTATTCGATAGTTAGGATTGTTCTATTCTGAAAGATTTGAGCTGTCAATTGTATAGGATAGTGTTTTGCCAATGAATTTTGTTGAAAGATTCCTTGTTTTATGGTAGTCTAAAGTAAAAGAAAGCCCTACCATTATATTTGTATCTTTAATCTGACTTGGTTTAGGTCTAGAAGAGGGATAGATATTTGGGATTTTAAATAACAATTATATTTTCACTTGCAAAAAAATGTATTTCAACTTTATCTAATGTAGAAGAAGGAAATATCATAAAATGCTTATGACTTGTTGGAAAGAGAATGTGAGCTAAAAATGGATTCTCTTTACATATTAGGAGTAGGTAGATGAGTAATCTAGAGTCAATTCGTAAAGCGCATATCATCGTGTGGGGTGCCTATCTATTTTTATCATTAAGGGCGCCACTAATTAGCAGCACTGAGTATTTCTTGCTTATTTTTTTAGCGTTTCTCTATTCAATAGTATCGCTACCTATATACTCTGTGAAGAATAAAATAGTATCCATTTGTTTGGCTATAAACTCGATTCTGTTAATTAGTTTTCCAATTTTAATCAATAAATTTTTCCCAGGAAAGGTTTCTACTTATATCGTATTAATAAGTAATTTTATCCTGGAGTTCTTAATCTTTAATAAAATCGGTAAAGATTTTGATACTAGATTAGCTAGCGAGTATAGGAAAATCAGTCAATTTAAAAGTAAGATGTCTCAATCTCCTTGGATAAAATATTTAGAGATTTCTAGTTTTATATTAACTATATTTCCATTTATTCTTCATGGTACAGTTGCTAATCGTGTATTGGCTCTTATCTTTTTGATAAAAATTTGTGTAGATACGACGATAAAGTTTCTATTAAACAGAATCTTTAATTCAAGTGAGGTAATGAAAAGGAGAGTATTTTCTCTGTTTGTACTAGATTTGATTGTCTATTTATTTTTAGGCTATGTTTTAGCAATTCAAAAAGACGGATATCTGTTTTCAATTCTACTAATTTTTTCTAATTTTTCACTTCCATTTATCAGAGAAAAAGAGTATGAATTATTTAAAAATAAGAAATGAGATAAATATGGTTAAATCTTACTTCTCTTTAAAATCAAATCAGATAGAGAAAAGATATCTTATCTAGGTAACAAAGTGCTTTTAATAGAGTCACCGATTACTTGTTAGGATTATGTCCTGACCATATTCAATTAAAAGGAGAATATTCAAATGAAACATTTCTTTGCTGGTATCGGAGAGATAAAATTAACTTTCTACATTTTATATGTTTTGCTAGGTCTAGCACCTTTATTTCACACTTATATAATAAATGCTGATACAAGTGTAGGAAAATCAACTTTAATTATTATAGGAGTAGTCTCTGTATTTATTTTAACTATTGCTCGAATTTATAGAAGATTTTTCTATAATTCACTAGATTAGTATGGGTTAGTTAATCAATTGGAACTATTATTCTTTGTGATAATATACTACTTTTAAGTTTTTGCATTAATCAGCCGAATGAAGTGAAAGTTGTTTATCTTAGAAAGGAAAACACCAAATTGTCTTACAAATTTCTACTTTTCGACCTCGACCACACCTTGCTTGATTTTGATGTTGCTGAGGATGTGGCTTTGACCCAACTTCTAAAAGAAAAAGGAGTTACAGATATTCAGGCTTATAAAGACTATTACATTCCTATGAACAAGGCTCTCTGGAAGGACTTGGAACAAAAGAAAATCAGTAAACAAGAGCTGGTTAACACGCGCTTTTCTCGTTTATTTGCTCATTTTGGACAGGAAAAAGACGGTAGTTTTCTAGCCCAACGTTACCAATTTTACCTCGCCCAACAGGGACAAACTCTTTCAGGCGCTCATGAACTCTTAGACAACCTCATCGAGAGAGATTATGAGCTATATGCTGCGACAAATGGCATTACTGCCATTCAGACAGGTCGTTTGGCTCAATCTGGTCTAGCACCTTATTTCAATCAAGTCTTTATCTCTGAACAGTTGCAAACACAAAAACCGGATGCTCTCTTTTATGAAAAGATTGGCCAACAGATTGCAGGTTTTAGTAAAGAAAAGACGTTGATGATTGGAGATTCTCTAACCGCCGACATTCAAGGCGGCAATAATGCGGGGATTGACACTATTTGGTACAATCCTCATCACCTCGAAAATCCCACACAAGCTCAGCCAACCTACGAAGTCCATTCTTACCAAGACTTGCTGGATTGCTTAGATAAACTGTAAAAAGTGGTTTAGATAGCCACTTTTTGCTATAATAGAGGCAGTAAAAAAGAAGGAGTCGGCTATGGAACACTCGTCTTGGCATGATTTGATAAAGGAACAATTACCTGAGGGTTATTTTGGGAAAATCAATCAGTTTATGGAGCAGGTCTATGCTCAGGGTACTGTTTATCCGCCCAAAGAAAAGGTTTTTCAGGCCCTCTTGACAACACCGCTTGAAGAAGTTAAGGTGGTGATTCTAGGGCAAGATCCTTATCACGGGCCAGGTCAAGCGCAGGGCTTGAGTTTTTCTGTACCTGACTCTATCCCAGCTCCACCATCCTTGCAAAATATCTTGAAAGAATTGTCAGATGATATCGGGGTCAAGAAATCTCATGATTTGACAGCTTGGGCTGAGCAAGGAGTCTTGCTTCTTAATGCTTGTTTGACGGTTCCGGCTGGACGTGCCAATGGTCATGCTGGGCAGATATGGGATCCTTTTACGGATGCTGTGATTCAGGTGGTCAATCATCTAGATAGACCAGTCGTTTTTGTACTCTGGGGAGCTTATGCACGCAAGAAGAAGGCCTTAGTTACCAATCCTCATCACATGATTATCGAATCAGCCCATCCCAGCCCTTTGTCAGTTTACAGAGGATTTTGGGGTTCCAAGCCTTTTTCCAAGGCCAATGCATTCTTAACAGAGACAGGACAAGAGCCAATCGATTGGCTTAGATAAGGAGAGAATATGCCTCAGTTAGCGACGATTTGCTACATTGATAACGGGAAAGAACTGCTCATGCTCCACCGTAATAAGAAGCCAAATGATGTCCATGAAGGGAAATGGATTGGTGTGGGTGGCAAACTAGAGCGTGGTGAGACGCCTCAGGAATGCGCAGCGCGTGAAATTCTCGAAGAAACAGGACTGAAAGCCAAGCCAGTTCTAAAAGGTGTTATCACTTTTCCTGAATTTACACCAGATTTAGACTGGTACACCTATGTTTTTAAGGTGACAGAGTTCGAGGGGGACTTGATTGATTGCAACGAGGGAACGCTAGAATGGGTTCCCTATGACGAGGTTTTGAGTAAGCCGACTTGGGAAGGTGACCATACCTTTGTTAAGTGGCTTTTAGAGGATAAACCATTCTTTTCAGCCAAGTTTGTGTATGATGGGGATAAATTGTTGGATACCCAAGTTGATTTCTATGAATAAAGGAGAAAGCAGATGCTACTAATCAAAAACGGTCGTGTAATGGATCCCAAGTCTGGTTTGGATCAAGTGTGCGATGTCTTAGTCCAAGATGGGAAAATTGTCAAAATTGCGCCTGAGATCACGGAAGAAAGAGCAGAAATCATAGATGCTACAGGTCTTGTAGTTGCTCCTGGCTTGGTCGATATTCATGTTCATTTCCGTGAACCGGGACAAACACATAAAGAAGACATTCATACTGGTGCCCTAGCAGCCGCTGCAGGTGGTTTTACTACTGTCGTCATGATGGCTAATACCAGTCCAACCATCTCGGATGTAGAGACTTTGCAAGAAGTTCTCCAGTCAGCTGCCAAAGAGAAGATTAATGTTAAGACGGTTGCGACCATTACTAAGAATTTTAATGGGCAAGATTTGACTGACTTTAAAGCACTCTTAGAAGCTGGAGCTGTTGGTTTTTCTGATGATGGTATTCCACTTGAAAGCAGTAAAGTTGTCAAGGAAGCCATGGAGGAAGCCAAAAAGCTTAATACCTTTATTAGTCTACATGAGGAAGATCCAGGATTGAACGGTGTTCTTGGCTTTAACGAAAATATTGCTAAAGAACATTTCCATATCTGCGGTGCGACTGGGGTGGCTGAGTATGCTATGATGGCGCGTGATGTCATGATTGCCTATGCAACCAAGGCCCATGTTCATATTCAACATTTGTCTAAGGAAGAAAGTGTCAAAGTAGTTCAGTTTGCTCAGGGGCTAGGTGCGCAAGTCACGGCAGAAGTAGCGCCACAGCATTTCTCCAAGACCGAAGCGCTCCTTTTGACACAAGGTAGCAATGCTAAGATGAATCCGCCACTTCGTTTGGAATCAGACCGTCGTGCTGTTATCGAAGGTCTTAAATCAGGCATCATCACAGTTATCGCGACTGACCACGCGCCTCATCATGCAGATGAGAAAAATGTCGAAGATATTACCAAAGCACCATCTGGTATGACTGGTTTGGAAACATCTCTTTCTCTCGGTTTAACTTATTTGGTGGAAGCTGGTGAGTTAAGCTTGATGGAATTACTTGAAAAAATGACATACAACCCATCCAAGCTTTACAACTTTGAAGCAGGTTACTTGGCTGAGAATGGTCCAGCGGACATCACTATTTTTGATGCTAAGGCTGACCGCCTGGTGGACTCCCATTTTGCTTCAAAAGCAGCTAATTCACCATTCATCGGTGAAACTTTAAAAGGGCAGGTTAAATATACCATCTGTAAGGGACAAATTGTCTATCAAAACTAGGTGGGAGTCTGCTCTGTAAACAAAAAGAATAGAGAGCCTATATGTACCAAACCCATCATTTTAAAGACAAATTTATCTTATTTTTAAAGATATTTTTCCCTATCCTGATTTATCAATTTGCAAATTATTCTGCCTCCTTTGTTGATACGACTATGACAGGTCAATACAACACCATGGACTTGGCTGGTGTGTCTATGGCAACCAGTATCTGGAATCCTTTCTTTACCTTTCTAACAGGTATTGTATCAGCCTTGGTGCCTATCATTGGTCACCATCTTGGGCGAGGTAAAAAGGAAGAAGTTGCGTCTGATTTTTACCAATTTATCTATTTGGCTTTGGGACTATCTATGGTCTTGCTGGGGATGGTACTTTTCTTGGCACCACCAATCTTGAATCATCTTGGACTAGAAGCACCAGTGGCGGCAGTAGCAGTTCGCTATCTCTGGTTTTTATCTATCGGGATTATCCCCCTTTTGCTCTTTAGTGTCATTCGCTCCTTGCTGGATTCGCTGGGCTTGACCAAACTGTCCATGTATCTCATGCTTTTGTTGCTTCCTCTCAATAGTGGATTTAACTATCTCTTGATTTTCGGGGCCTTTGGTGTTCCAGAACTGGGAGGTGCTGGTTCTGGTTTAGGTACTTCTTTAGCCTACTGGGTCTTGCTGGGAATTTCTGTTCTGGTTCTATTTAAACAGGAGAAACTCAAAGCCCTACATCTTGAGAAACGAATTCCACTTAATATGAATAAAATCAAGGAAGGAGTTCGATTGGGTCTGCCTATTGGGGGAACTGTCTTCGCGGAAGTGGCTATCTTTTCAGTGGTTGGCTTGATTATGGCTAAGTTCTCTTCATTGATAATAGCTAGTCACCAGTCAGCTATGAACTTTTCAACTCTCATGTACGCCTTTCCTATGAGTATCTCATCGGCTATGGCTATTGTTGTTTCCTATGAAGTGGGAGCCAAGCGATTTGATGATGCGAAAACCTATATTAGTCTAGGAAGATGGACAGCCCTTATTTTTGCAGGCTTCACCTTATCTTTCCTTTACATTTTTAGGGGAAATGTGGCCAGTCTTTATGGTAACGACCCAGAATTTATCGATTTGACAGCGAGTTTTTTGTCTTATAGTCTTTTCTTCCAGTTAGCAGATACCTTTGCAGCACCGCTTCAGGGAATTTTAAGGGGTTATAAGGATACAGTGATTCCTTTTTACCTTGGTTTGGTTGGTTATTGGGGTGTAGCAATCCCAGTAGCTATGGCCTTTGATTCCCTAACAGATTTTGGAGCTTATTCTTACTGGATTGGTTTGATTATTAGTCTAATCATAAGTGGGGCTCTCTACCGTTGGCGTTTAACTGTGATTATGAAGAGATTTGAATCTTTGGCAAAATCTAAATGCTAAAAAGTTTGTGAAAAAATATTCTTTGTAAGCAAATCCCTTGTTTTCATGGGGTTTTCTTTTTTATTTTGTGAATTTTTCTTAAGAAAAACTTTGACAGTATTTGCCAAAAACGGTAAAATAGTAAGGTAAGAAGAAACTTAGAAAGGCAAGAAGATGTCAACTTTAGATAAAAATCTTTTGCTAGAGATGTTCCGTAAGATGGAAGAAATCCGTCGTATGGACTTAAAAATTGCGCAATTAGTAAAGAAAGGGAAAGTGCCAGGAATGACGCACTTTTCTGTTGGAGAAGAGGCAGCTAACGTGGGTGCTATGTTGGCTCTCAACCCAGATGATCTAATTACCTCAAACCACCGTGGTCACGGACAAGCTATTGCCAAAGGAATTGACCTTAATGGAATGATGGCTGAAATCCTTGGTAAATACACTGGAACCTGTAAAGGTAAAGGTGGTTCTATGCATATCGCTGACCTTGATGCTGGGAACCTTGGTGCCAATGGTATCGTAGGTGGTGGTATGGGGATCGCTGTCGGTGCAGCCCTCAGTCAGCAAATGCAAAATACCGGTAAAATCGTTGTCTGCTTTTTTGGAGATGGTGCGACCAACGAAGGTGTTTTCCATGAAGCAGTAAATATGGCTTCTATCTGGAACCTGCCAGTCATTTTCTATTGCATCAACAACGGTTATGGAATCTCTGCGGATATCAAGAAAATGACTAATGTAGAACATATCCATCAACGTAGCGCTGCTTATGGAATTCCTGGAATGTTCATCGAAGATGGAAACAATGTCATCGACGTTTATGAAGGATTTAAGAAAGCCGTAGATCATGTTCGTGGTGGCAACGGTCCAGTCTTGATTGAAAGTGTTACTTATCGCTGGCTTGGTCACTCATCATCTGACCCTGGTAAATATCGTACGCGTGAAGAAGTGGAATTGTGGAAACAAAAAGACCCAATCGAAAACCTTCGCAAGTACCTCATTGAAAATAACATTGCAAGTGCCGAAGAATTGGAAGAAATCCAAGCGCAAGTCAAGGAAGCAGTAGAAGCTTCTGTTAAATTTGCAGAGGAAAGTCCATTCCCACCGCTTGAATCAGCATTTGAAGATATTTACGCAGACTAAGGAGAAAGAGATAAAATGGAAACAAAAACAATGTCCTTCCGTGACACCATTATCCTTGCTATGTCTGAGGAAATGCGTCGCGATGAAAATGTGTTCTTAATGGGAGAAGACGTCGGTGTCTTCGGAGGAGACTTCGGTACTTCTGTCGGAATGCTTGAAGAATTTGGCCCAGAACGTGTTCGTGACTGTCCGATTTCTGAAGCTGCTATCTCTGGAGCAGCAGCAGGAGCAGCCATGACAGGACTTCGTCCAATTGTTGATATGACCTTCATGGACTTCTCGGTTATTGCCATGGATAATATCGTTAACCAAGCTGCTAAAACTCGTTACATGTTTGGTGGTAAAGGTCAGGTTCCAGTGACTGTTCGATGCGCAGCTGGTAACGGAGTTGGTTCTGCAGCCCAGCACTCGCAATCTCTAGAGTCTTGGTTTACTCATATTCCTGGACTTAAGGTTGTGGCTCCAGGTACACCTGCTGACATGAAAGGACTGCTCAAGTCTTCTATCCGTGATAACAACCCAGTTATTATTCTTGAGTACAAGTCAGAATTTAACCAAAAAGGGGAAGTGCCAGTTGATCCAGACTACACAATTCCACTTGGAGTTGGGGAAATCAAACGCGAAGGAACGGATGTAACAGTTGTTACTTACGGAAAAATGCTTCGCCGTGTGGTTCAAGCTGCTGAAGAATTGGCTGAAGAGGGAATTTCTGTTGAAATTGTTGACCCACGTACACTTGTTCCGCTTGATAAGGATATCATTATTAACTCAGTTAAGAAGACTGGTAAGGTTGTTCTGGTCAACGATGCCCACAAAACAAGTGGCTATATCGGAGAGATTTCAGCAATTATTTCAGAATCAGAGGCATTTGACTATCTAGATGCACCAATCCGCCGTTGCGCAGGAGAAGATGTGCCAATGCCTTACGCACAAAACCTAGAAAATGCAATGATTCCAACAGTTGAAAGCATCAAAGATGCCATCCGTAAAACCTATAACAAAGAATAGAATTACATAAGATAAATTATGTAAAGACGTATCTTGTCACAAGAAGTGTTGGTTCGAAAATAACCGACGAAAGATATAGTAAGTCTACAAGGTTGGCCACCTGATAGCGTCGACCGTAATAACTTGAGATACATTTCGTATCCAACTTATTTGTAAAGTTGTGACATGAGAGAGTCGAATCGATAATATTCGACGAATGAATTAGTAAGTCTACAAGGTTGACCGCGTAATAGTGGCAACCGTAGCAACTTGAGATGCATTACGTATCCAAGTTACTTGCAAAGTTGCGACAGGAGGGAGTCGAATCGATAATATTCGACGAACGACTTAGTAAGTCTACAAGGTTGACCGCCTGATAGCGGCAACCGTAGTAACTTGAGACGCGTTCCGTGTCCAAGTTACTTGTAGAGTTGAACACGGGCTAAAAGCTCGGAAAAAAGATAAATCTCCTTGGCTTCATCGAAGCCCGCGTAGATTTCCTATTTTTCAGTCGCTTTTAACGCCCTTAGTATCATAATTAGAATTGGAGAGGTCATGGCTGATGACAAGCTAAGAGCGACTCCTGCAGCTAGAAAGTTAGCGGATGATTTAGGGATCAACCTCTACGACGTTTCTGGCTCAGGTGCAAACGGTCGTGTCCACAAAGAAGACGTGGAAACTTATAAAGACACAAACGTGGTTCGCATTTCGCCACTTGCAAAACGAATTGCCCTCGAACATAATATTGCTTGGCAGGAAATCCAAGGAACGGGTCATCGTGGTAAAATCATGAAGAAGGACGTTTTAGCCTTGCTTCCTGAAAATATCGAAAACGATACCATCAAGTCTCCTGCCCAGATTGAAAAAGTGGAAGAAGTTCCTGATAATGTAACACCATACGGTGAAATTGAGCGTATTCCAATGACACCAATGCGTAAGGTTATTGCCCAACGTATGGTTGAATCTTACCTAACTGCTCCAACCTTCACCCTCAACTATGAAGTTGATATGACGGAAATGTTGGCTCTTCGTAAGAAGGTTCTGGAGCCAATCATGGAAGCAACTGGGAAGAAGACTACTGTAACAGACCTTCTTTCACTTGCGGTTGTTAAGACTCTTATGAAACACCCATACATCAACGCTTCATTGACAGAAGATGGCAAGACCATTATCACTCACAACTATGTCAACCTTGCCATGGCAGTTGGTATGGATAATGGATTGATGACACCTGTTGTTTACAATGCTGAAAAACTAAGCTTGTCAGAGTTGGTTGTAGCCTTTAAAGATGTGATTGGCCGTACCTTGGATGGCAAATTGGCTCCAAGTGAACTTCAAAATTCAACCTTCACAATCAGTAACTTGGGAATGTTTGGTGTTCAGTCCTTTGGTCCGATCATCAACCAACCAAACTCAGCTATCCTTGGTGTGAGTTCGACAATTGAGAAGCCAGTTGTCGTCAATGGTGAAATTGTGATTCGCCCAATCATGAGTCTAGGATTAACCATTGACCACCGTGTTGTAGATGGTATGGCTGGTGCTAAGTTTATGAAAGACTTGAAAGAATTGATTGAAAATCCAATCTCAATGTTGATTTAAGAACAAGAGTACTCATTTTTAAGATATAGATAAAGGAAGGAAGACATGGCCTTAGAAGTAATTATGCCAAAAGCCGGCGTGGATATGACAGAAGGACAAATCGTCCAATGGAATAAAAAAGTCGGAGAATTTGTAAAAGAAGGAGAAATCCTTTTAGAAATCATGACTGATAAAGTCAGCATGGAATTGGAAGCCGAAGAAGATGGTTACTTGATTGCTATCCTCAAAGGGGACGGTGAAACGGTTCCAGTAACGGAAGTTATCGGTTACCTTGGTGAAGAAGGGGAAAATATCCCAACAGCTGGAGCGGTAGCGCCAGAAGCTAGCCCAGCACCTACAGCAAGTGCCTCAAACGACGATGGTAAGAGCGATGATGCCTTTGATATCGTTGTGATTGGTGGAGGTCCTGCTGGTTATGTTGCAGCCATTAAAGCTGCTCAACTCGGCGGTAAGGTTGCCCTCGTTGAGAAATCTGAACTTGGTGGAACGTGCTTGAACCGTGGATGCATTCCAACCAAGACCTACCTTCACAATGCTGAAATCATTGAAAACATCGGTCATGCCGCAAACCGTGGTATCGTGATTGAAAATCCTAACTTCACTGTAGATATGGAAAAACTCCTTGAAACTAAGTCTAAAGTTGTCAATACTTTGGTTGGCGGTGTTGCAGGTCTTCTTCGTAGTTATGGAGTTACTGTTCATAAGGGAATTGGTACCATCACTAAAGACAAGAACGTCTTGGTAAATGGTTCGGAATTGCTTGAAACTAAAAAAATCATCCTTGCTGGTGGTTCAAAAGTCAGCAAGATCAACGTCCCTGGTATGGAATCTCCACTTGTGATGACTAGTGACGACATTCTTGAAATGAATGAAGTTCCAGAAAGTCTTGTTATCATCGGTGGTGGGGTTGTCGGTATCGAACTCGGTCAGGCCTTCATGACATTTGGCTCAAAAGTGACTGTCATCGAAATGATGGACCGTATCGTCCCAGCTATGGACGCTGAAGTTTCTAAGAACCTTCGTTTGATCCTTGAGCGTAAAGGAATGACCATCTTGACTGGTACTAAACTGCAAGAAATCGTCGAGGAAAATGGTCAACTTCGTATCAAGGTTGAAGGAAAAGATGATATCATCGCAAGCAAAGCTCTTCTTTCAATTGGTCGTGTGCCAGACCTTGAAGGTATTGGAGAGGTTGAGTTTGAATTGGATCGTGGTCGTATCAAGGTCAACGAATACATGGAAACTTCTGTTCCAGGTATCTACGCACCAGGTGATATTAATGGTACTAAGATGTTAGCGCACGCAGCCTTCCGTATGGGGGAAGTTGCCGCTGAAAATGCCCTTAAAGGAAACCATGCTGTTGCTAAGTTGAACTTGACTCCAGCAGCTATCTACACTCTTCCTGAAGTAGCAGCAGTCGGTTTAACAGAAGAGCAAGCTCGTGAGAAATATGATGTTGCTATCGGTAAATTCAACTTTGCTGCTAACGGTCGTGCCATTGCATCAGATGCAGCTCAAGGTTTCGTAAAAGTCATCGCTGATAAGAAATACGGAGAAATCCTTGGTGTTCATATCATCGGTCCTGCAGCTGCAGAATTGATCAATGAAGCGTCAAGCATTATCGAAATGGAAATCACTGTTGAAGAAATGCTGAAGACCATCCACGGACACCCAACCTACTCTGAAGTGATGTACGAAGCATTTGCAGATGTTTTAGGAATGGCCATCCACTCACCTAAGAAAAAATAAAAGAAAGATAGAATAGACTGGAAAGATATTTTCCAGTCTCTATCGTATAAGAAGGTATCTCATGAAATACATTATCAATCATTCAAACGACACCGCTTTTAATATCGCCTTGGAAGAATATGCCTTTAAACACCTTTTGGATGAGGATCAAATCTTCCTACTTTGGATTAACAAGCCATCTATCATTGTTGGTCGTCACCAGAATACTATCGAAGAAATCAACCGTGATTATGTTCGCGAAAATGGCATTGAGGTGGTCCGCCGTATCAGTGGTGGTGGAGCTGTTTACCACGATTTAAATAACCTAAACTACACGATCATCTCAAAAGAAGATGAAAACAAGGCCTTTGACTTTAAGAGCTTCTCAACTCCAGTTATCAATACTTTGGCTCAACTTGGGGTTAAAGCTGAGTTTACAGGTCGTAATGACCTTGAGATTGATGGTAAGAAATTCTGTGGAAATGCCCAAGCCTATATCAATGGCCGTATCATGCACCACGGTTGCTTGCTCTTTGACGTTGATTTATCAGTCCTAGCAAATGCCCTTAAGGTTTCAAAAGATAAATTTGAATCAAAAGGTGTGAAATCGGTTCGTGCCCGTGTAACCAATATTATCAATGAATTACCAGAAAAAATCACTGTCGAAGAATTCCGTGATTTGCTATTGGAATACATGAAAAAAGAGTACCCAGAAATGACAGAATACGTTTTTTCTGAGGAAGAATTAGCTGAAATCAATCGTATCAAGGATACTAAGTTTGGAACTTGGGACTGGAACTATGGTAAGTCACCTGAATTTAACGTCCGTCGTGGAACCAAATTCACCAGTGGTAAAGTGGAAATCTTTGCTAATGTTCTCGAATCAAAAATCCAAGATATCAAGATTTATGGTGACTTCTTTGGTATTGAAGACGTTGCTGCAGTAGAAGATGTCCTTCGTGGCGTCAAATACGAACGCGAAGATGTCCTTAAAGCCCTAGAAACTATCGATATTACACGTTACTTCGCTGGTATTAGCCGTGAAGAAATCGCTGAAGCGGTAGTTGGATAAATCAAAAAGAAGTTGGTTGTAGGACCAGCTTCTTTTATTAAAATGATATATTACATAATTTATTTTATGTATTTCATAAATTATCTAGAGCATTCTTTTGTTCGTCATTGACGATATGGGTATAGAGGTCAGTGACTTGTGTACTGGCATGTCCTAGCTGATGGCTAACCAAAACTTGCGATTTAGTCGCATCATAAAGCCTAGTTGCTAGGGTATGTCGTAGTTTGTGGGGGGTTACACGCACTTTGAAGTCCTCAGAGTACTTAGCAACCATCTTTTCCACACTGGAAGCATCGATACGATTGGGAACCCCTCTGTAGAGTGTCAAAAAAAGGGCTGTATCTGTTTTTTCTGTCTTATAGCGTTGATTACGAATGGCTAGATAATTCTCTAGATAAGGTTTTGCAAAGGCAGCGACATTGACTGAGTCACGTTTGCCACCTTTTCGAGTGACATCAATAACCATCATTTTGAGATTGAGATCCCTTAAATCCAGATTAACAGCTTCAGATAAGCGGACACCAGACGCCAAGAGAAGGGCAATAATTGCTAAATCACGTTCCTTGTTCTTATTAAATGATGAGAGAGCTCGATTGGAGAGCTGTTGTGGGTACTCTTGGTCGATATAAGTTAGAAAACCTTCTGTTTCATCACCAAGAAAGAGTTTTTGCTTGATGTTTTCAGCTCTTGCAGCAAGAGTTTCTTTCTTTTTCTTGGTTGAAACTTTCTTCATTACATTACGATAGAAATAAGGTTCGCCCTGGTCGTTTTCAACCTCCTCGGTCAGATACTTGTAAAGACTAGAAAGTGCTGACAAAGTCCGATTGATGGTTGTCTGAGAAACTCCTTGCTTGGTTGTATTAGCATTCAGCAAAGGACGTTCACGTAAGTAAAGGATAAAAGATTCCATGTCTTTCTTAGACATATTTTCCAAGACAGATAAAGGAATATCAGACATTTTATCAGCGTTTGAAATACCAGACTCCAAAACCCAGTTAAAAAATCGATCGTATTCCTTGAGGTATTCGTACAGGGTTGTAAAACTGTAGGGCACAGCCAGCTTAGATTGGTAGTATTCCAGAACATACCAGGGCATGATTTGTTTTAATTTGTCGATTCGTTCCAGTAAAATCTCACGTTTCATGTATTTTCTCCATAAATAAGTCTACTAGTAGTATAGCATAGACTCATATATTTTTCAAGAAAATTATAGTTTTTCGGAAAGATGTTATAGAGTTTTAAAAAGACTTAGACCTGTGTAAAACGAATCTAAATCTTTGGAGTTTCTATTGTGAATCATTATCAAGTGCTTTTTCTAGTTTCCAAATACTAAACCAGAATGAAATAGTCAACAGAATAAAGAAAATAAAAAAGAGATTATCAGTAACGAAACTTCTGTTCATTCTGCATAGCTGAAGAGCTATATAAGGAGCTATGAGATACAAAATACATTGTATAATTGCTATTGTTTTCTTTTTCATGATTTTAATCTTACTGTACAGATTTGATACAGTAAACTCCTTTCTAGCTTTATGCTTTATTATTTCTAACTTGATTATAGTCTTATTTTTACCAAAGTTCAATTATTTGTATGTGAAATATCTTATCTGTAAAAAATAACCGATCTCATTGCTGAGAATCGGTTTTCTAATATATTTAATTAAGAAATTTATTTTTACATAACATAAATTATGTAAAAAACTCCTATAACAACAAATCCTTGACTTTTCCAATTTCACTTTTTGGAATAACTAGGTGAATCATATCTCCGAGATACATTCTGGTTGAGCCGTTAACTGTTTGGCTCTTGCCATTATGGACTTGGGTTGTGATGAGGACGTTGTGTGGTAAATTGAGTTCATGTACTTGTTTCCCAGCAATTTTGTCTGATACAGGAATTTCAATGAGGGTAACTTCTCCTTCATCTGTCGCTTCTTCAGGCAGCATTTTTTCCAACATAGCCTCATAGACCGGTGCACCCTTGAGTAGATCCATGATGATGTAGGCAACTAGGGTTACTAATCCAAGTGGCATGAGATTGCGAATATCTCCTACCATTTCGGTTACCAGA
Organism: Streptococcus sp. CF7_Ac1-12; assembly: GCF_024295905.1. Lineage (GTDB taxonomy): Bacteria > Bacillota > Bacilli > Lactobacillales > Streptococcaceae > Streptococcus > Streptococcus mitis_AP. The sequence goes on from NZ_JANCPG010000003.1 coordinate 28,253, forward strand.
ATCATAGCGGTTAAGGGTGCCTTAGATATTGCTCCAAAATAGCCACTCATTCCCAGAATGACAAATATAGGGAATTGCTCTTGACTGACAAGTCCAAGATTGACACAAATGACACCAACTAGGGCTCCAAGTAAGGAGCCAAGCGCCAAAATTGGTAGGAAAATTCCTCCTGGAAGGCCACTTCCATAACTAATCATGCTCCAAACAAAGCGAACCAAAAAGTAAACTAATAGAACTTGGAAACTAAAATCTTGCTCAGTTAAGGAAAGAACCAGCTGATTCCCACCACCAAGGATTTGTGGTAAGAAAATCCCCACTGGTATGATGAGAATGAAGGCCAGAATTGGATAATAAGCTCTATCCAAACGGATTTTTTGACCAAGCCAGTCATAAACTCTACCAACATTGAGCACAGCTTTCTCATAGAGAAAACCAGATAGTCCAAGAAAAACTCCCATAAGGAGGTAAATCCAATACTGATCAAGTGTCATGAGAGGGATGTTATCTGGCATATCCAGCACTGGCGTTAGACCAAATATGAGTAGGGAAACAAAGTTTGCTACGAGACTAGCTGCGAGAGTTGAGACCCAGAAAAAGCGCGAAAAATGATGATAGACTTCTTCTACCACAAAGAGAAGTCCTGCAATCGGAGCATTAAAGGCTGCGGCTAATCCTGCTGCAGCTCCACTAGCAATCAAGGAACGTTCCTCAACTGGACTGGATTTGAGCCACTTGGCAATACCTTTACCACCAACTGCTCCAAGTTGAATACTTGGCCCTTCACGCCCTAGCATGAGTCCACTGGCAATAGCTAGAATTCCTAGAATATATTTTTTCCAAAGAACTCCCCACCAGTTGAGGGTCATGAGTCCCTTTAATTCGGCTTCAACTTGAGGGATTCCTGAACCTTTGATATCTTTTTCTGATCGAGTTAATTTCGCACTGAGCCAACAAACTATTAAATAAAATAGACCAATGATAAAAAGATTGCGCACTAGGTGCGCTTGATCTTGATAAAGTCCTTGTATCAGGTGGAATCCTTTTTCGATTAAAAATCGAAAAGATCCAACAATGATCCCAACGACAAGACCGACGATGATTCCTCGTCCAACTTGGGATAATATGGTGCTTGAGGCAAAGGCAAATTCTTTCTTGGAGCTGAGTGTTTCTGACTGTTCCTCCATAATCATTCCTTCTAACTTAACTTTCTTTTTCTCCTGAGACCAGTGACTTAACGGGTTCAAAGCTGGTTCGGTGAATTGGGGTAACTCCTAGTTTTTCGAGTCCTTCCAGGTGTTTAGCTGTTCCATATCCTGCATTAGTAGCGAAATCATAGCCAGGGAACTGCCGATCGTATTCCTTCATCAATGCATCACGTGTCACTTTTGCTACTATGGAAGCTGCTGCAATGGCGAGAGAGTTTGCATCTCCTTTAATGATGGAGGTTTGTGAAATCGGCAACTCCAGTTTCATGGCATCTATCAAGAGATGCTCAGGTTGAGGAGTGAGCTGGGAAATTGCTTCCTGCATGGCTAATTTGGTCGCTTCATAGATATTGACTTGGTCGATGACCTGATTATCTATGACTCCAATGCCGATTGATAAGGCTTGGTCTTGGACGGCTTGATAAATTTCTAGATGTTTCTTTTTAGGAATTTTCTTGCTGTCATTTAGGCCTTTAATCTTACAATTTTTAGGTAAAATAACAGCTGCAGCGACTACAGGCCCAGCCAGAGGACCACGGCCGACCTCATCAACACCTGCTATCAAGGTCAATCCTTGCTTGTAAAGTTCTTTTTCATAAGAAAGCATGGATTCCAAACGAAGATCCTCATCTAATTCAGCTTGAATGGCTTTTTTACGCTTGCTGATCTCCTTTTGAACTCCAGAGCGAGTATCCTTTTCAAGTTCTAAAAAAACAGGACTTTCTAAATCCTTGACCGTTGCAAGAAGTTCTTTGATTTCTTTAATCGTCGCCATCGAGGTCTTCCAATGTATCTAAGGTATAGTTACCGAGTTTGCCATCGCGGACTTCCTTCACGAAGAGACTGTAAAAGCGGTCATAGTCATCTCGGAAACCGAGGGCGCGGGTCATGTCCATAATAATAACAGGCGCTTCTTCTTCAATTTTCATTTGTTTGAAGCGTTCGGCCAGCTTTTCTGGATAATGTTCTTTGAAATAATTGAGACCAAAAATAGTTACCTCATCCATAGGAAGCAGCTGGTCTTTGATAGCTCCAGTCAAGGCCAACTTAAGAGCAACAGTTTCATCCTCAAACTTAGGCCAGAGAATCCCCGGTGTATCCAAGATTTCTAGGTCTTTATTGGTTTTGAGCCATTGTTGTCCTTTTGTCACACCTGGTTTATTACCGACAACAGCAATTTTCTTACCAGCCAAACGATTCATGAGAGTTGATTTACCAGCATTGGGAATCCCAATAATCATGGTACGCAAGGTTTCAATCTTGATGCCGCGTTCCTTCTGGCGAGCAATCTTATCCGCCATGAGTTTCTTGGCCGCATCTGTTACAACTTTTACAGTCACTTGCTCTTTGGAGTTGATAGCTAGCGTCTGAATTCCTTGTGATTCAAAATACTGGCGCCATTCCTTGGTCATTGCTGGGTCAGCCAAGTCTGCCTTGTTTAAAATCAAGAGTTTTGGTTTGTCGCCAACAATCTTTGTCAACATAGGATTTTGACTAGATAGAGGTAAGCGTGCATCCACCAAAATCGTTACAAAATCAACAAATTTTAAATTTTCCTGCACCTGTCGACGTGCTTTAGACATGTGACCAGGAAACCATTGAATAGTAGCCATTGAGTTTTTTTCCTTTCGTAGCAAGGGTTTAGAGAACTTATTTTATTTTACTATAGCTTGAACATAGAGAGTTTTCAAATGATGTCCAAACAGTTCTTGTTTAATTACATAGAAATCTACCTTATATTATATCATGCCTTCTCTATTTTGTCTGATGATAGCCTTTTAAGCTCCCTGTATAGAAAAAAGCCATCAAATGATGACTTTTCATAGGGAGCAAAAAACTGCCTCCTTTATATTTTAAACATTTAAATGTCTTTTTTAAACAGTTGATTAAAGAAACCGTCTGTGTTTTTAAGAAGTGCTTTGAATACTTTGGATTTCAAATTCTCAGTATTTGAGTAGTTTCCAGCTTTCTTGAGGTCTTCTGTGACAGCTTTGTCGAATAAGGCTTTCAATTCGTTATAATTGTGAATGGTTTGTCCATCAATTGTAATCTCTGTAAATCCTTTTTCAGCTCTGGCTTTCACATCATGATACCAATGTTTCTTCCAATCTTCAAGGTTTAAGAATTGGTTGTTTGAAACTTTTTTGATAATGAAATCATCACCCAATCTACCCTGATTTTGTTTATCAGCTTCACCTTGGTATTTACTAGATACATATCCGATAAATCCATTTGCATAGCCAAAGTAACCCCACATACGGAAGGCATTATGCTTGAATGATAATGAACCTGGAGCACCTTTGCTTGTATTACCACCATAAATACCAGCCATCATTTGAACATTAACATATGCTGAATTAGGCGTGAAGTCCTCTGGTCGGAACACACCATTACCCGGATTGTTATGTTTGGTCATTAAATTATTATCAACCAAATCATCAATACTTGCCAATGGTTTAGTTTTCTCTCCGTCATTTAGGTCACGAACTTTATCCCATTGGTGTGGAGCAGTTAAATTATTTAAGCCATCAACATGTCTATCGACTCTGTCAATTTTCTTGAACCACTTGCTATTATCACCATTTAATTTTGGAATTACAGCATCTGCTTCAACATAATCCAACATCATTAACGCTTCATTGTAGTTCTTCATGTAGCGATCAATATCTTCACGAGTTTGAAGCTTATCAGGGTTATAATTGTACCATTGATTACCATCATTTTCACGATGATAAGCCATATTCAAACCTAAAGCGCCATATTCACCGTTTCCTGTCGATTTATCAGGTGTCTGTAACATACCTTGCGCATAGGCTTCGACGTCTGTACCTTGACGGTGTCTATGACCACCGAAGTAAAGCATTCTATCATTAACGTGTGTTGTTTCGTGAGTAAAGGCTGAAATACCAAACGGACTAATCATATTTGTTCCCATGAAATAAACTTGGTCATTATTATTAGGATCTGGGAAAATAGATGCCATAGCTCCCATATTCCAGTTGGTATTATGGAATTTCCAAGTTGGTCCATATAATTCACGAATAGGTGCAATTGGTTTATTGTTCTTATCATAACCCATACGATTTACACCTTCAACGTTATGATAGTTTTGGTTATCCCAAACAGGTGTCGGAACCCTATTTTGACTCTTGAGTAATTGGTCACGTACACTTGGCAATGCTAAACGTGACCAGAAATCAAGGTAAGTTTGTTGACCTTTCGCAACATTATCAATCTCTTTCTTAAATTCGTTTCTAGCTTCTTCTGTATACTTACCATATTTCTCAAAAGAGCTATAAGCCATTGTATTGTAAGTTGAAATCAAGAACATATGTGCATTCTTAAGCGTTAATAGAGGTAGGATCATACGATTATGAACACCATTGTTCAAACCATCAAATGCACGATGACGTTTGTTAGCAAAATCAGGATTCGTTGTTTGAGGTTCTGATACATATACATTCTTAGCCGCATGGATAAACCAATCATTTAAATCAGTATCGTTAGTAAAGAGACGCATGTTGTAATCTAAGAAGCCATGTAATTCAGCTTTACCAATAGTTCCACCAATCATATCACGATAAGCATCCAAAGTTCTGTCGCCCTTGATATTTCGCTCGCTTGATCCAATTCGAATCAAGAAATCAAGAAGGTCAACTGACTTACCATAGAAGTCAGGTTTAAACATCATCAAGTTCTTGATAGTCATATCCCCATACTTGATATCATAGTAACGATTAAGGTAAGTAAGAGCCATCACGATTTTAGCTTTATTTTCATCCACCTTCTTAACAAGTGCTTTCATAGCCGCTTCGTCACTATTTAATTGATGGTCAGCATTTTCAATCAAAGATTTGACCAATTTATCAAGATTAGCTTTCGTTTCAGCAAAACTTTCTTCGAGATAAAGGTCTCGGATATAACCGTTTTTACGTTCCTCTGTATTTTCTTCAGCTCTATCCCGATTACCCATCAAGGCACGTACTTCAGGAGAAATTAATTCAACAGTCGCTAACCTACCTTTAATGTTTTGAATCAATTGATTACGATTTTTATCAACCATGTTTGGTGTATAAACAATGTCACCCAATCCATCGATACTATACTCACGAACTTGCGCTACTTTAGACTCTTTTTGATGAACAGCTTTGATTTCTTTAGTCTTATCTGCATAGTGAATCATCACATGATCAATATCTGATAAATCCGTTACAAATTGTCCGTCTTTCATTCCTGTAACTGATAACACTTCTTTTGTCAACAAGTTTGAATCTTCAGTTAGTTTATTACCTTGGTTAACAATCCACTCTTTGTTGTAGAACGGTTGAAGCTTTTCAATGTTACGATATGCTAAATCACGTTCTGTTTTGTAGTCTTGAGTTGTCTTATACTCATTTTCACGAGAAGTCAACACATTCAATTTGTTTACAACAGGATTTTTAATCTCAAAGGTGTTAGCCGTAATACCGTATCCTTCAATTTTCTTATTCGCTTCTTCTGTTTTAATAGTCTTAACGTTCTTAGAACGTTTAAAGCTTGAAGTACCTGTGCTTACACCTTCAACAACGAAATCTCTATTCAATCGATTTCCTGAAAAATAACCGTCTTCTTCGTCAATGTTCTTAGAACCATAGAAGATTTCACCTTTGGTAACTTTCATCATAGAAACGTTGTCTTCTAGTAAACCTAGAACCCAGTTCGAACTGATAAATCCACCAACTTCAACAGGATTTTGAATATCAATCGTACCTTTTGCCACAGAATGGCGAATTGAACCTTCTTTACCAACAGTGTTGTTATCCATGCCGTTATCGGTTGTTGCTGCAATACCACCAGCTTTAGCTTTATTACCTGTAATATCGGCTTCAACATAGGCTTTATCTACGTTACCTTTCCAGATTTCACCAACAATACCAGCTACTTTCCAACCTTTGTCACCGAATGAATGTATTTTACCAATGAAGGCAACGTCATTCAATTTACCACCTTTGTCGAGTTTGTTAATAATACCAGCAACATTGTTATTGCCAACAACAGAACCTGTAACTTTAACTTTTTCAACAGTAGCATTCTTAACCATATTAGCAAGAGGTGCTACATTATCAGCCCAAGGCATATTGACATCAACATTACCTAGATTAATGTTTTTAATTGAACCATTTTCAACACGATCAAATAACGGTCGAGCGATGTTATGAATCGTGTATTGCTTACCATCGACACTTGATAAATGACCTTGGAATGTCCCAGGTACATATTGTTTACCAGCAGCAGGAACATTCGTAGCATTCAAATCGGCACCGATTTTAAACGTACCTTTCATGTCCGCTCTCATCGCCTCAACCAACTCTTTAAAGTTGTAGTAAACATTATCCGTTTTTGGTACAGGTTTTTCGAGGTAGTGAATATACTGATTACGAACCTTAGTTGGGTCTGTATGTTGAATCAAATCTTGAGCAGTTGCTGTAATTTTAAAAAGTTCTTTTTCTTTTTCAGTCACCAACTCAATCTTATCAACTGCTAAACGTGTTACTTTATTATCACGACTAGTGATTTTCAAGTACATCTTCTTCACATCTTCATCTGAAGGTTTTTCAGTCATGAAATCATTAGGTGTTTCAGTACCATCGTCATTTACCTTCACTAAATTAGTAGATGCGATATTTTTAATTTCAACTTTTTTCAAATCCAAGCGAAGTGGTTTCTCTTCTAATGTTGCAGTTTCTTCTCCCTTACCACGGTCATAGGTCATAGTGGTTTCTATCTTATAGTCCTTGTAGAATTTTAAATCTTCTACCTGCTTATCTAATTGCTCTGAAGTTAAATCTACTGTTTTGACAATTTCATTTCCATCTTTAATTGTCGCAGTAATTTTATTGATCTTGACTCCATCTGTATTAACCAAATGATAAGAAAGATTTGCGGAGCGGTCTAATACATTTGTATCTGTTCGCTCCAAAGTCAAAACAGGAGCCGTTTTTTCTTTAGGCTTTTCTTTTGTACCTTTTACAAGAATTTCAGGCTTCATTTCTTTCAAAATAGTTACTGTTTCAACTGGTTCACTAATTTTTTTGCCATGTAACTCTTCATAGCTAGTAACAATTTGACGTTCGCCATCCTCACCAACTTGTTTAATAGAATCATCGCCTATAAATTTGGTAGAATCAGATTCTTCTACAGTCGTTTTAGGAATAGTCTCTGTCCGGATATCGGTATGTAGAGAAGGCAATTCTTCTCTTTCTGGTGCAACTTCTGAAACTGTAGATATTGGTTCAGTATACTCTGGAATGTTGATAACAGGTGGCTCAATCAAGTTGCCATTTTCATCTACTCCTGTTGTACCTACAGGTTCAGTATATTCTGGTTTCTCAGCATTAGGAGCATCGTCTGGAACTGTGCCTACCGGTTCAGTGTATGCTGGTTTTTCATGAACTTCCGGTTCCCCCTTTTCAGTGACTATGGCTTCAGGTAATGCTGGCTGAACTTCTGGTTTGCCTTTGTCAGTCACAACCGCTTCTGGTAAAGCTGGTTGAACTTCCGGTTCCTCTTTATCAGTCACAACCGCTTCTGGTAACGCTGGCTGAACTTCTGGTTCTCCTTTATCAGTCACAACAGCTTCAGGTAATGTTGGTTGAATTTCTGGTTCCCCTTTGTCAGTCACAACCGCTTCTGGTAACGCTGGCTGAACTTCCGGTTCCCCCTTTTCAGTGACTATGGCTTCAGGTAATGCTGGCTGAACTTCTGGTTTGCCTTTGTCAGTCACAACAGCTTCTGGTAAAGCTGCTTGCACCTCAGGTTCCCCCTTTTCAGTTACAACAGCTTCTGGTAATTCTGCTTGAACTGCAGGTTCGCCTTTGTCGGTTACGACTGCTTCTGCTAATTCTGGCTGAACCTCAGGTTCGCCTTTCTCTGCTATAACTTTGGGTTGCTCAACTGGCGAAACAGTTGAGGTCGGAGAAACCGACGAAACAGTTCTATCATCAAACTCCAAGTAACCAACATATCTATAACCAGAAATTTGCAACACACCATCACGTCCAGACTCATGGATGTTAGCATTCAAATTAAGTGCTGAAGTAGTTGATAGTGTAACTAAACCTGTCGCCCCTACAATCAAAAATGTAGCTATTTTTTTGTTTCTCTTATCTTTTGTAATAACTACAACAAGACTACCTATGGTCAATAAACCAAATACAGTCATAATAGATTGAGAACTTCCTGTGTTTGGTAATGCGTCTTTTTCATAAACCAAGGCATATGACTCTTTTGATTCATCGGGAGTACCTGATTTCAGGTGCGTACGTTCATTTTGCGTCAAATTAGCATAATCTAAGTAGTGATATGTGGATGCCCCCACAACTGACGGTGCAAATAAAAGACTTCCCAAGAATACTGAGCCAACAATACCTTTTATTTTCCGAATGGAAAATTTATCTTTTTTTAATAATGACAATTGTAATCCTCTACCTTTACTTTTTATTTCCTAATAGCAAACACTATTTTTTATTCTCAAAAATTGAACTTCTAAAATCATTAGTTTGATCTAAATATGCTTTAAAGATTGCTTGTTTAAGTTTATGAACTCTACTATATTCAGGATAAATATTTACACGTTCATCCTCTGCATCAGCATTAACAGCCTCAGTTATCATTTTACGAAGCATATCAATATTAGTTATTGTTACCTTACTATTTCTTGAGAAACTTACATTTGGATTATAGAAACTAATACTGATTAGATTATTAAATTTAGCTATTCGTTCATCATACATTGCTTTTTTAAATTCTACCCAAGATGAATAACGATTATTAAATACTTTCTCAAGCACTAACTTATCAGTTACATTACCGACTACTTTACCATATGACTTAATCACTTTACCTTTAGCTTTTGCTTCTTCTGCATATTGATTAGAAATATATGGTACCATTCCATCTTTAAATCCTTTTGCAGCTAATAATTCAAACGCCATACGACGTCCCATTAAATCACCCGGTGTTCCTTCATTATTACTTAAAGCTGCGTATATTGGTGAAAATAGTTTAATTGTATAATATCCATTTCGTTTAAAGGTATTATCGTTGTCATTTTCGTATCCTCTTCTAGTAATAACATCATTTTCAATTAGACTATCAAATGAATTTAACTTATTAAGCTCTTCAACTGTTAAGTAACGAACAACATTAGTTGCATAAACCTTACTTCCATCTGGATCTGTTTCAAATTTATTTTCTATTTTTCTCAATAACTCGTTTTTCTTATCAATCTCTAATTTAACAACTGCATTACCTTCTAGATATTCTAGCATATAAATTACATCAAACATATTATGCATATATTTTTGCAAATCTTCTGCATTATTAAATCGTTTTGTAGGATCTTTTACCTGAAGTCTAGTTGGATTTTCTGCTTCTTCATACTTCAATATAGAGTTAATCGTAATAGTAGGATCGTATGGATGATCAGGAGCTTGTAACAATCCTTTAGCATAAAACTCTGGTCCAAGTCCATTCCTTCTTCCATATCCTCCAAGATAAATTTCTCTATCTGAGTTATGCGTCATTTCGTGTGTATAAGTTACCGCACCATCTTTATCAAGCATACGATATGCCATATAGTAGAATGCATCCCCCGTAGCATATGCTCCATTAGAATTATGAACAACATTATTTCCTGCTGGACCGAAGAAGTGTTTTATTGCTGGATGATCAGTTTCAAAAGTTGCTTGGTATGTATCTTTATCTTCTTTTTCATCTGTACCAAATCTAAATGCATCATAGACTAGAACACTTCTATATAATTTTTCTTTATTTTTATCATCTAGTATTTTATACCAGTAATCATAGTGATCTCTGAATCTAGCAGCCGCTTCTCTAGCTTTTGCCTCAACATAGTCATTTAAATTATTTCCTGCTGGATGTTCTTTACTTCTATATCTATCATAAGCACCAAATCCTATAGTCGAAATGTTGGCTATAATAAACACCGATTTTTCAGGTAATGTTAATAGCGGCAAGACCATACTTGGGTATTTCCAAGATGGGCTAGTTAATCTATCATATACCCCTATAGATTGCGGAGTGCCTGCTTTTGATTGTTTATCACTTACCTCTTTAATCGTAGATTTTTCTTCTACTATATAGGCTTTAGTTTGTTCTTTAAACCACTCGTTATTGGTTTTATCTGGCACGAATGCTTGTCTATATTTTTCTAATGCATCAAATAAATTATTAGTTTTATAATTTTTCGCTAATAAAACATTATAAGTTATAACATTATTTTTCGCTAGTAAATTATTATATCCAGATTTACCTAGTTCGATAACATTATCTAACGCTGAACTATTTGATTTACCGAAGAAATCCAAGTGGTACATGATTAAATCTTTCGCTTTTGTATCACCATATTTAAAATTGTACCAACGCTCTAAGTATGTTAATCCTAGAAGTAAAGCTTCCTTATTATTTTTAATTTTTTCGATTACATAATTATCTATTGTCTTATTGTTATTTTCCACTATTGCAGCATCTGCAGTAAGTAGTTTTGTTAAACTGTCTCTCAAATCATGTTTAGTAGTATTGAATTGATCTTCTAAATATAACTCCGTTAAACTAACATCCTTAGAAACATCTAATACTTTTCTAATTGCGTCTGATTTGTATTCTACACTATTTAATGCTGGTAATACTTCATCTAAAATATTATTATAATTGCGAAGTAATGTATTCGGTGTATAAATTAAGTTTGTACCGCCTATTCTATACTCTGCTACATTTGAAAAATCATTTTGATATTCTATATTTTTTGTCTCTGATGTATTGTCCGCGTAATATAGTAATAGTTTATTTATACTTGATTTGTATTTGTTAATATCACTAATTACTTCATTATCTTTCATTGGAACAACTGATAATAATTCTTTATTATAAAGATTACTACTTGACTCTACTAAATTCCCGTACTTAACTATTGTTTCTCTATTATAGAACGGTAATAGTTTTTCTATATTTTTATATACTTTTTCTTTTGATGAATCAGCATTCTCAAGATTTCTATAGTCAGTTACATATCTAGAAGATAAATTAAAGTCTTCTGTTTTAATAGTATTCTTAGTCGCAAAAGCAGCTTTTTTCTCTCTAATATGTGCGTCTTCTAATACCTCTCCTCTTTGAACAACAGAATCCTTAGTTAAGATTTCATCATCTTCTGGTACTACGTTCACAACCTTATTATTTTTGTTGCTATAAACAGAAGTTGCTTTCATCCTAGTAAAGTCTTTACCAGTTATAGCATTACCGTTCGTAATATCAACATCACTTAGTACATTTAATAGTTTTCCAGATTTTTCTAAACCATCCACTGGATCCCAAAGGTCTCCAACTACACCACCTACATAAGCAAAAGGTTTAACATTATTTAGTTTCCCTTCAGCATAACTACTGCTTATCACAGCATTATCAATTACTGCACCAGCTATTCCGCCAATAGACTGATCACCTTGCGTTGCATTCGTCGCCATATCGATAGATGCAATCGACTTATCTATTAATGCTCCCGAACCTGAAAGTTTACCTACTAAACCTCCAATCTGATAACTAGCTACTGTTTTATATGTATTAGTTATTCTACCTGTATAGCTACTGTTAGAAATAGTAGAATTATTAACTTGTGATACTAATCCTCCTATTCCACGTTCACCAGCTATTGCTCCAGCAGCATGAACATTATCAATATGGGTATTGCTATTCGCTTCTTTTGCAAGTGTTGCAGTATCATCTTTTGCAGAAATATTAGCATCTTTTAGTGAAAGGTTTTCTACTGTAGCACCATTTAATCCCCCAAATAATGGTTTTTTCAAATTATAAATAGCGTAATACTTATTACTATTTTGACCTATTAGTGTACCGTGGAATTCATTTTTCACATAACTTTCTTGACCATCTGGAAGTTCGACTTCACGAGCATCCATAGTTGCTCCTAAACGGAATGTACCATTAGGATTGCTATTCATTGCATCTACTAAATTTTTAAATGATGTATAGACACCAGTTTCACTTTGCTGAGTTTTTGGTAAATAGTAAGTATAATTTTCTAATACATTATTATTTTCATGATGTATCAGATTATTTGCACTTGCTACTATTTTATAAACATCTCTATTATCTTTATTAGCATTAGTAATGCTTGTAACTGGTAGCATCACATCTTTAAAGTTCTCTGATTTAACTTTCATGAAGTAATTTTGTGGGTCATTTGGTGCAGAATCTAATGAAGTTACATGACGATACTTATCACCTTCTTTTGAATATAGTTCTACAGAAGATATATTTCTAAGCTCTAATTTCTTATTAACGTCTTCTTCTTTAACATCGTCTTTTTTCTCATCTTTATGACGTTCTAGTGCATCATATGTCGGAGTAATTTCTTTACCATTTATAATACTTCTAATCCAGTCTAATTGTGTTGGAGATAATATTAATCCTCCTGAACGGTTCTTAGCACCATTTTGGTGGACACCAATAACTTCACCATTAGCATTAAATATTCCTCCACCACTCATACCAGGTTTTCCACCTTGATATTGAACACCGTAGGTATTATTCGCATATTTTTGCTCCATTTCTACTGTAGCATCTTTTAAGTGCGTATATTCCCCACCTGGATATCCATGAACATTTAGTTTGTCATTAAGATTTACTTTAGTATAATTTTTAACTAATTCTACATGTTCTCTGCCAGTTGTTTCAGGTAGCTTAACCACTGCTAAATCATAGATAAATCCTTTTGGATAATCTTTTTGATTATAAAAATGAATATCCTTAGCAGTAAATCTTCCTTTTCGCCCATCGGGAGTTACCCATTCATATGTATTTTTGGTTTCATCCCCTATGAATTTACCTGTAGTATTATCAGAAGAATTATTAATGAAATTATGAGCTACTGTTAAAAGTACATTTGGTGCAATAAAAGTAGCTGATCCCACTCCAGTTCCCTTCGTCGAATCTGTAATAAAGGTCATATTAATTAACGCACTAGATTTTTTCTGAATACTCATTTCTTCTGGTGTATTAGTATTTTCATTATTTGGTTTAGTCTCTTCTGTACTTGGTTGTTCAATACTTCCAGAATACTCTCTAGTTGGCTCTACTTTCTCCGGCTCTACTAACGCTCCAGCTTGTATACCCGTATATTCTCTCGGAGCTTCCACTTTCTCAGGCTCTGCTATTGCTCCAGCCTGTACTCCTGTGTATTCAGGTAGCGGTGTTACCTGCTCTGGCTCGACTATTGCTCCAGACTGGGTGCTGGTATATTCTGGTTTTTCAGCTGTCTCAGGGGCTACAACAGCTCCCGATTGCTCACCTGTATATTCTGGTAAGGAAGCATGGGTCTCTGGTTCGACGATGGCACTAGACTGAGTCCCCTTGTACTCTGGTTGTGGAGTTACTTGTTCTGGTTCTACTATTGCTCCAGCTTGTATCCCTGTATATTCTCTTGGCGCTTCTACTTTTTCTGGTTCTACTAACGCTCCAGCTTGTACTCCTGTGTATTCTGGAAGTGGGGCTACCTGTTCAGATTCACCTTTATCACCTACTACCGCTTCTGGTAAAGCTGGTTGAATTGCAGGTTCGCCTTTTCCCGTGACTAAAGCTTCTGGTAACTCTGGCTGAATTGCTGGTTTGTCTTTATCGCTTACAACTGCTTCCGGTAAAGCTGGTTGAATTGCAGGTACGCCTTTGTCACTTACTACAGCTTCGGGTAACGCTGGCTGGACTGCAGGCTCACCTTTGTCGGTTACTACAGCTGCTGGTAGTTCAGGCTGAATTGCGGGTTCAACAATAGCTCCAGACTGTACTTCCTTATGTTCTGCATCAGTCTCAGGTTGTTCCTTTATAACTTGAGCTTTTTTAGTACCTTTTTCTACTATTCTTGAAACAGGCGCAGTCGTTGAAGTTGAAATAATTTCTCGCGAAACTTCTTCCTTGTTTACAGAGAATATTCTGACAATTTCAACTTTCTTACCTAATTTACCTTCTTGTTTTACTCTTACAGTTCCTTCAGCTAAATCAGAATTCTCTTGAACTTCTTCTTGAAAATCTATTTTTGTCTCTATAGTTTCGTCACGATATAAGAGTTCAGGTTTATTCAACTGACCTGATAGAACTTCATCCTGTGGATTTAATGTATTTACTCCAGTCTTTTCTTTTGGAGAAATCTTCTCCTCTTTCTTCGTCTCTAGATTCTTATGTTCGGCTAATTGTGCTTTAGAATCTGAAGATTTTTTCTCTTCTTTTCTTGGATTCGTTAATTCTGTAGAAAGAGGTTTTTCAACTACTTGAACTTCTGTCGGCTTAGTTGAAGAAACAGGTGTTTGTTCCTGAATAGCTTGTACTGTTGATGGATTCTCTACAAAATTCGGTGTAACACTATATTCCACCTTTTGTTGTTTTGTAGGAGTGGCTACGGATTTCTCTTGATTATTTACTTTAGACTCAGAAGTCGTTTTTCCCTCTTTGATATATCCAATATAAGTGTAACCTGAAATATCTTTAGGAAGAGGTAATTTTTCTCCAGAAGTCAATTCATAGTCCGTATTGTAATTTAGCAAAAGATTATTTTCTAAAGCATGAGCCGATACAAGAACACCATTTCCTATTCCTGCAACCAATACTAAATGTAATACCGTTTTATTCTTAACTTTTTTCTTGGAAACGGCAAAAATTAAAATCCCCAAAGCTGCTAAGCTAGCACCAGCAACCAGGGCTTGCATCTCATTCTTGCTTCCAGTATTTGGCAATTCCCCCAGTTGATTTTGGGAATTTAATTTATAAACAAGATAATAAGTCTCATCATCATTCTCCACGTATGTCGGAATATCATAGATAAGCTTATTCTGCTCATCTGATGATAGCTCTGACTCTGTCACATATTTATAGTGAACACCTTTAGTCTCTTGAGCATCCACAGATGAACTACCTAAAACAGACATAAAAAATAAACTTGAAATCGTCGCAGATACAAGTCCTACTGATAATTTTCTAAATGAAAAACGCTGCTGTTTTTCACCAAAATACTTTTCCATTATTCCTCCTTGAAATAAAATTTATATTTATCTTACGAAGGCCTTTAATATATTAGCGTATTATCTATAAAAAAGGCACCACACTTTAATTATACTCTTAATTTACCAAAAAGTCTTAAAATTGCGTTACGTTTTCATACTTTGTTTTATATATAAAATACGAAGGAGCAGGGTTTGCCATTTCCTATTTTCTCTTTTTGGATAAAATGTAACCTACCATGGAATTTCCACGGTAGGTGTTACTTATATCACTAATCGTTCTAAAAATGGTTTGAGGCAGTTGAGGAGAATTCCTTCTATCCAGCTTTCTTGTGCTGAGGATAGATGTTCTGACTGGAGACTTTCTTTTAGAAAATCTCGGACTTGTTCTGGTGCGATTTCAAACTCAAAAGCTTTCATTTTATAGAAAAAGTCGAGCAGATGATCTGACAGATATTCAGTTGAAAAGGGAACTTCTCCACTTTTTCGATATTCTAATAAGAGTCGAGCAAATCTGGCTTTTTCTTCAGGAAGCTCACGAAAATAGGAATTGAGGAGCCAGGTCTGCTTCTGTTTTCTTTCAATTGGATCCTGACTGGCAATTCGTTGGTCTTTTTCCAGCTCTTTTTGGTATTGTTTGGCCTTGACAGCCCGTTCTGTCCTATTTTTACCAAAAAGTATTTTCTCCCACTTACGTTCTTCTTGGGTTAGGGTTTCTGTAAAGCCAAAGTAATCTTGATAGGCACGTTCCGCTGGGCCCATGGCTAGAACTAGATTGTCTGCATATTGTTTGGCGATTTTATCCCTCTTCCTGCGCTCTTTCTCAGCCTGGATACGCAGTTCTTGCTCGTAGTCAATTTTCTCCTTGCCTAGCTTGACAAGATAGAGTTGGTCATCCGGTTTTCCAAGTAAAAAGGGCTTGATATACTTTTCTAGGACTTCTTCCATACGAGCCTTCTTCTTGGGTTCTGCCTTGGTCCAACTGCCTCCTTGAAAGACTTCTAGAAAGAGTTGGTAGTCTCTTTCAGGTGTGAACTGATTGCCACGATTGGGTTTAAAAACACCTTTTTCCCAGAGCCACTTTAGAAGACGCTCGTCAAAGTCACTTTTATTGACCTTGATTTTTTCCTTTTTCTTAGCTTTTCTGGTTAGATTTTCAACCTTTCTGAGCAGTTTTTTTTCCTCTTCCAGTTGCTGGTCAAGGGTCAATCGATGAAAATGACGAACACAGTCGCTACCAATCGGAAAGAGGCGTTGGCCTGTGACACCATTAAAGAGTTCATAAGCGTACTTGATGGCATTTCCACAGACACAATTACTGCGGCCGATACCGTTAAAAATCAAGGAAACTTCATTCCATTCCTTGGTAGCTTGTTCCCAAGTATCAGCTTTTGAAGCCTGTAAAACCGTATCGTGCAGGGATTTTCTAACTGGAAGTGTCATGAGGTCTCCTTTCTAGATTATACTTTTACAACTTGAACCTCTTCTTTACCTAGTAAAATCAAGTATTTTTCAATATTTTCAATCGAATAGGCTCGTGATAAAGCCTCTCCGTATAGGGCTAATTGACCACGATAGCGGTCTATGAGTTGACTTGGCTCATCATAGCGGTCTGTTTTGTAATCGAAAAGAACGATACGATCCTCATAAAGCAGATAGCCGTCCAAGATTCCACGGACAACGAAGTCTTCCTGACTCTTGTGGTCTCTTTTGAGCATGGAGAAGGGTTGCTCGCGGTAGAGATGTTCTGTATTGGCAAGAATTTCTTGACCGAGTGATGTGCCAAAGAAGGCAAGGATTTTAGCAAGATTGATCTTGTCTTTAACAGCTGGGCTGGTTTGAACTTGTTGGAGAGTTTCTGTCAGGCTAGCAAGGGTTGGTCGCTGACTGAGGTTAATTCTCTGCATGAGTTCGTGGGTAGCACTACCAATTTCAGCTCCTGTTATCTTTTCTTTGGTTGAAAAATCTGGTAAATCAAAACTGATTTTCTTGTCTACTGACTGACCTTGACCAGCAATCTCAACACCTTCCATATCCATAACTGGTTCGTAGAATTTTTTAATTTGACTTGGGGTTTGAACACTTGGCAATTCAATAGCTGCGCGGTGAAGAGTATTATATACTTCCACTTCTTTCAGCATTTCAAGAGCTTCCTTAATGATTTCTGACTGGCGATTGTCTGCTTGGGAGCTATCTTGGAGAGGACTCTTGTTTTCCAACTCTCCGATAGCTTCTGTAGTCAGCTGATCTTCACCAACAAAACGATAGCTAAAGTTGAGATGATCCTTGGCAAATACTTTACTGATAGCCCAAATCCAATCTTGGAAATTCTTGGCTTGCAGTCTAGTGTTGCTATTTAGTTTTCCATTTTTAGCTGCTGGGTATTCCTTGGCTTCCAGCTTTTCACGAGAACCCTTACCGACAAGATAAAGCTTTTTCTCAGCTCGCGTCATGGCAACATACAGCAGACGCATTTGTTCTGAATAACTTGCCAGCTGTAATTCCTCTTCATTCTGCATATAGGTCAGGCTAGGAATAGAGAGCTTGATGGTTTTAGGATAGTGATCTTCCACTGCTCCTGTCTCCATTTTAGCAATATATTTGACACCAAGACCATTCTGACGACTGAGAATGACTTCTGACATAGAGTCTTGCTTGTTGAAATCTTGATCCATATTGAGGATAAAGACGTAAGGAAACTCTAGTCCTTTACTCTTGTGGATAGTCATGAGCTCTACTGCATCTTTTGGCGGTGCGACAGCCACGCTTGCAAGATCGTGCTTTGCTTCTAAAACTTGGTTAATCATACCAATAAAACGAGACAAGCCCTTGAAATTGCTCTTTTCAAATTGATCAGCACGCAATGCTAGGGCATAGAGATTGGCCTGTCTAGCAGGTCCATTTGGTAAAGCTCCAACATAGTCATAATAAAAACGGTCGTTGTAAATCTTCCAAATCAAGTCATAGAGGGAGTGGGTTTTGGCATACAAGCGCCAAGAGGCTAAGATATCCATGAATTGCTTTAGTTTCTCAGCTAGAGCTGAGTGAATCAAGCCTTTTTGCCTGCTTACCTGTTTTTGAGCATTTACTAGTTTCTCATAGAGATTTTCTTGGATTTTATCCTCTGCTTTCTGAAGAGATAAACGTGCTAACTCGTCCTCATCCAAGCCAAACATAGGAGACTTCATAAGGGCAACCAAGGCATAGTCTTGAAGAGGATTGTGAATGACACGAAGGGTGTCTAGCATGACTTGCACTTCTAGGGATTGAAGATAATTGTTTTGCTCTCCGTCAGTTTTGACAGGAATTCCGTACTCAGACAGGGCGAGAAGAATCTGGTCATTACGACTGCGACTGGAGGTCAGAAGGGCGATTTCTTTAAAGGAAACACCTTGTTCCTTATAGAGTTTAAGGATTTCCTTGATAACCAGGCGCATTTCGCCTGTTAGTTTCGTTTCTGCCTGCCCCTCTTCTTCCTCACTTGTGTCGTCCTTATCGTAGATGAGAAATTCTGCCTTGTTGTCTGGATTAGGAGTCAGTTTGGTATTGGCAAAAACAAGCTGGTGCATGTTATCATAGTTGATTTCGCCGACCTCTTGGTCCATAAGGCGTTCAAAAACATCATTGGTTGCTGATAGCACTTCTGAACTACTACGGAAATTTTCTTTGAGGAGAATGAGCTTGCCCTCTTTTGGATTTTGCGCATAGCGTTGGAACTTTTCATTGAAAATCTGCGGATCTGCCTGACGGAAACGATAGATAGACTGCTTGATATCTCCCACCATAAAGCGATTGTGTCCATTAGAAAGTAATTCCAGCATCCGTTCTTGAATATGGTTGGTATCCTGATACTCATCGACCATGACTTCATGGAAGCGCTCCTGATAATCCTGACGAACTTGTGGGAAATTCTCTAAAATCTCAATGGTGTAATGGCTAATATCAGCGAATTCAAAGGCATTTTCCTGACGTTTGCGCTGACGATAAGCTTCTACAAAATCACTCATGAAGGCTTGGAAGGTTTTAGCTAGTTCCCATGTATCTCCATGATAACGTTCTTGATAGTCGAGAATGGTTATCTGGTCTGACAGTTGTCCTAGTTTAGCAAACTGAGTCTTTCTCTCTTCGTTGTAGGCATCGACCAGCGGCTTCAAATCAGCCTTACGACTGGCATTGGTCAGAGCTCGACCATTTTTCTCTTTCGAAATTGCGACAACACGCGCAAGTACTGCCTGATAAGCCTGACTATCGGACTCCTGATTTAGGGAGCCAATTTCATCCAGAATCAACTGAACATTTTCTAAATAGGCTGCCTTTGGAAACTCCTTGGCATCATTATCCAGATGATAACGAAAAAAGCTTTCCAAATCCCAAAGGGCTTGTTTGATTTGCTCAGTCAATCTTTCTTTTTCACTGGTAAAATCAGCTTTCTCAAAGCCTTTGAGGAAAGATTCACTCAGCCATTTCTGAGGATTGCTGGTGGATTGGAGGAAGTCATAGATTTTATAGACTTGCTGGCATAGCCCCCGTTCATCTTTTCCACGTCCAGCAAAGTTTTTCAGCAAATGACTAAAGGTTTCTTTCTGTTTACCTTGGTAATGGGCTTCAAAGACCTCATGAAAGACTTCGTTTTTTATAAGAAGTTGCTCGCTTTGGTTTTGTAAAATCCTGAAATTAGGCGCAATATCAATCAGATAGCCATGTTTGCCAAGGAATTTTTGTGTGAAAGAGTCCATGGTTCCGATGGCTGCGTTGGGTAGGTCTGCCAACTGGCGGCCCAAGTGTTGTTTGAGGTCAATGTCATCGCTTTCTTGGATTTGTTGGCTGATTTTTTTCTCCAAACGTTCTTTAAGTTCAGTCGCAGCCTTGACGGTAAAGGTTGAGATAAAGAGTTGAGAAATTTCGACACCACGCGCCAATTGGTCCAGAATACGCTCGGCCATGACAAAAGTCTTCCCAGAGCCAGCCGATGCTGAGACCAGGATATTCTGGCCAGAAGTGTAGATAGCTTCAATTTGCTCGGCAGTTTTCTTTTGTTCCTTGCTCGAATGCGCTTCTGCTTCTTGAAGTTTTTGAATTTCCTCCTCAGTTAAAAAGGGAATGGGCTTCATCGATTCAACTCCTCTCTTATTTTTTCAAACCAAGCTTGCTTGAGTTTTTCTCCGACCAGACGCTTGCCATCAGTTAAGTCCAACTTTTCTAGGAAACGGGCTTGGCCCAAGTGGTAATTGGCTTCAAATCCGGTGATGGCTTGATGTTGCTGAACATACGGTGCAATACTTCTGCCATTTTCAGTATAAGGATTAATGGCGAACTGACCTGCTAAAATTTTCTCAGCTGCTTTCTTGTAAAGTTGGGCATTGTAGTCCAGCAGGAGCTGGAATTCCTCATCTGTCAGCTGATTAGCCTTGTTTTTATTGTAAAATTCACCCAAATGACTGCTTTCTTTTTCTAAAAAGAGGCCTTGGTATTTCATTGACTTGCTAGCTTCTACTACTGCACCTGCCAGACTTTTAACGGCCATCAGAGATTGGACAGGCTCAGCCATTTCCAAGTACATGGCACCGAAAAAGTTCTGCTCCCCTTCTCTTTTTAGGGCAGCTAGATAGGTTGGCAACTGGGAATTGAGCCCATTAAAGAAATGAGGAAACTGGAACTGAGTTAGACTAGACTTGTAGTCTACTACTCCTATCGCCCCATCAGCTTTCAATCGGTCAATGCGGTCAACCTTACCTCGTACAAAGACACTGCGCCCATTATCCAATTGAATAAAGGCTTGCTCTTTCCCACCGAAATTTGCTTCTTCTTTGATGGTTTCGATGGCTGGATTATGGCGGAGAATGTGACCAGTCGTCCGTGCAACATCAAGCAAAACTTCTTTGGTAAACTGGGCTTCCAAACTTTCTTGATAAATGGCTTCAAATTCGCGTTCTTGACTGGTTTCTTGGATAGCTTGTTCTAAACGTTTGTCAAAGGAATCTTCGTCAGGCAACTGCAAGGCGCGTTCAAAAATGCGGTGTAAGAAATTCCCATGACTGCGGGCATCAGGACGTAGACGTAATTCCTCTTGCAAGCCTAAAACGTAGCGGAGGAAATAACTGTATTGGTTTCGGTAAAACTCCGTCAAACCAGACGTAGACAGGTAAAATTCCTTGTCAGCTGGATAGAGAGCCTGTAAGGTATCCTTGGTCAACTGCTTACTGCTTGGACTGATTGGGAGGGCTGGATTTTCCAGACCTTGCTGTTCTAGTTTTTTACCCATCACACGCGCAAGAACCTTGACAAAGGTCAAATCTTGCTCAGTATCACTCGTCTCGCCCTGCTGGTGATAGGCAACCAGACTGGACAAAAGACTGTGATAGGACCCCATATCTTCCTTAGACAGCCCTTTGTGATTCATCCTCTTCTCTTTCCGCCTAAATCCAAAATTGACCAACTCTTGAAGATAGGCAGATTCCTTGCTTTCACTTTCGTTAAAAAGGCTTGGAGCCGACAAGACCAACTGCTTACGAGCAGAATTGACCAAGGAAAGCATAGTATAGCGATTTTTCTTGAGATTTTCACTGCTGGCAATCAGCAATTGTGCCCCATCTTCTGTCGCTTGGTTTAGTCTCTGTCTTTCTTCGTCTGTCAAAAGACTGGTATTTTGGGCAATTTTTGGTAAATTGTCCTGTGTTAGCCCAATGGCGTAGACAAAGTCAGCCGTTAAGGGTGCAATCAAATCGTAACTCTGCACCAGGACAGTGTCCACTGTTGCTGGAATGGTGCGATACTGAGATAGGCTCATTCCAGAATGGAGCAAGGCTAGAAAGTCCTCTAGATTAACTTGCGAACCAGCAAAAACAGTCGCAAATTGTTCTAAAACATGACAGAAGGCTTTCCAAACTTCAGTCTGTCTTTCCTGATCAAGAGCTTCCATAGTGGCTGTCAAATCTTGGAGCTGCTTGGTCACAGCTCCTTCTTTTAGAAAAGAGTTCCACTTTTGCAAGAGATTTTCAGCCTTTTGTTTTCGGCTAGCAAAAAGAGTCTCAAGAGGGGTTAAAATACGCAGACGAAGAGCATTTAAACGTTCCAAATTAAATTTTCCATGGTGGAATTTGGTGAAGGCTTGCTGAAAGGCTGGCAAGCCATTGATACCAAGATAGCGGATATATTGCTCAAAAGCATCAATATCAGCCTGACTAAGGTCGGTATACAAACCTGTTCTAAGAAGGTTTATCAAATCCTCCTGACGGAAACGGTAGCGTTTTAAAGCCAAAATAGACTCGACAAACTGTGTCAAAGGGTGGTGGGCCATGGATTCGTTTTTGCCTAGATAGAAAGGAATCTGATACTGGTCAAAAATAGTTTTTAGAGATAATTGATAAGAAACTACATCCCCCAATAGAATACGAAAATTCTTGTAGCTCAGGTCTGAGTTCTCATGCAATTTCTGACGGATGCTACGGGCTACTAGCTCCAACTCCTCCTTTTGCGTCAAACAAGACCAGATTTGTAAGTTTTCACGGTCTTTCTCATCAACATCCAAAGCGAGTTCTGAAAAGTCATAAGAAGACTCCAGTAAACGAGAGGCCTTGCCAAAACTATCCATCTGCTCATGAGTTTGAGAACAATCCAGAGCAGACGTTTGGTATTTAGAGGCTAGATGATGGAGAAACTCCACACTGGCTTGGTATAGATTGCCCTCGCTAAAAGGACTGGTATAGGCTTTCTTACTAGCATAAGCACCAATGACAATCTCAACACCCTTGCCATGAAGTAGGTCCACAATTCGCTCTTCCTCAGCAGAAAAACGGGTAAATCCATCAATAACCAAGGCAATTTGAGTAAAATCACTACTTACCTTGTCATTCTCAATAGCCTCAATCAAATGCGACAACTGACTTCCCTGAGCTAACTTCCCTTGATTGAGATAGGCCGTTACTTTCTCAAAAATCAAGAGCAAGTCTGCTCGCTTGTCCTCATCCGTCAAACTTTCCAAGTCTAAAAAACTCATCTGAGCAGTCGTCATCTCGTGATACAGCTCAATCAACTGCTGGATAAACTGAGGATCTTGCTTAATCGCACCATAAACACGTAAGTCCTTAGGATCGAGTTCCGCAAGGCACTTATAAAAGGCCATCCCAAGACCAATGTCATCTAGACTGGTCTTGGCAGGCAAGTCATTCAAGATCAGGTAACGAGCCATCTGCGCAAAGCGCGTGACGGTAATCGCAAAAGAAGCCTGCTGGGACAAGCATTCCAGCACGGCGCGTTCCTTTTCAAATGAAAGAGAGTTGGGGGCGATGTAGAAGACTCGCTTGCCAGCAGCAACTAGCTCCTCCGACTCTCTAGTTAGAATTTCTGTCAAAGAAGTCCGAATATCAGTATAAAGTAATTTCATCTCTGCCTCGTTAGAATTTTTCATTACCTTTTATTATACCATGATTAGTCACCCAAGTCTGAAAATAATCAGTTCTTGCTCACCTGTTGAAAAGAAAATGCCGGAAAGTTCCGACATTGTTTTAGTAAGCTAACTTCCTGAAAATAGGAGTAACCATACATCCCAGAAGGCAGTGATATTGATGAAAATATGAACTAGTATTGGATAGTAGAGACTTTTTGTCATGCGATACAATAGAGCAAAAATAAGCCCTCCACTAGCGTAAATGAAAAAAGCAAGAGGAGTTAAAGCAAAATTGATATGAATATAACCGAAAATAATAGCAGAAAGCAAGACATCTCCGTACCAAGGCGAGTTTTTGAAAAAGGTTGTCATAAGCACACCGCGATAAATCAACTCCTCAGCAATAGGGCCGATGAAGCAAGCTATGAGCAAGAAATAGGGTAATTCCTGTCTCCCTATCATTTCTATCGTTGCATTCAAAGAGATTTGATTTGAAGACGAGGGTATGAAATAAGACAAGAAGAAGTCCGACATATACGAAATGATGTAGCCCAGTAAAAGGTAGATAAAGTACCTTAACTGCCACTTGAAATGAAAAGTCTTCTTTCCTGTAAAAACTAGTAGATAGATGACAGCTAACCAAAGAACACTACTCTCCATCAAAAGCAGAATCTGAAAAAATTCACGACTTGCTGGTAGATAGGACTTTGCGAGGTGATTGAAAAGCCTCCAAAACCAAGTTGAGTTGTAAAAAATTAAGGACAATGCTAGTAAAATCTGAATAATCCGTTTTTTCATATTAAACCCTCTGTTTTCCTTGACTAGATTATTGAATATAATGGTTTATTTAACTGTATAACAAGTTTAGTATAGCATCTCTTTACAAAATATCCTCTTCAAATCATGAATTGTCATCAAAACATCTTAAACTGTAAAATCAATTAGCCCCAAGCTTCCTATCAATTTCTTCTCCAAAATATGCTATAATAATACCAAAAGATAAAGAAGGAAAAACTATGATTAAACTACTAGCCTTGGATATGGACGGAACTCTCCTCAATGAAGCCAAGGAAATCCCACAAGCTCACATCGCTGCTATTCACCAAGCCATTGAAAAAGGTGTCAAACTGGTTCTCTGTACGGGTCGCCCCCTTTTCGGCGTCCTCCCCTACTATCAAAAACTGGGGCTGGACCTCCAGAATGAGTATGTCATTGTTAACAACGGTTGCTCAACTCACCAGACCAGTGATTGGGGGCTAGTTGACTGGCAAGAACTCAGTCCGGCTGACATTGAATATCTCTATGAGCTTGCTGAAAAGAGTGAGGTTCAGTTGACTCTTTTTGATGAGGAACATTATTTTGTCCTCGGTGGCAAGCCTAATGAAATCATTCAAAATGATGCCGACCTAGTCTTTTCAGACCTGACTGAAATTTCACTAGAGGAAGCGACTAGTGGCAAGTATCGTATGTTCCAAGGTATGTTTTTGGGTACAGAGAGTCAAACAGATGATTTTGAAGAGCGTTTTGCTGAGGAACTCTGCCAACGATTCAGTGGAGTTCGTTCGCAGCCTGTCATTTATGAAGCTATGCCACTTGGTACGACAAAGGCTACTGCTCTTTCTCGACTAGCAGAGATTTTGAAGATTGATTCCTCAGAAATCATGGCCATGGGCGATGCCAATAACGATATCGAAATGCTCCAGTTTGCAGGGTTGGGCATTGCTATGGGAAATGCCAGCGATTATGTCAAATCTCTTGCGGATGCCGTTACAGCCAGCAACGAAGAAGACGGCGTTGCGCGTGCCATTGAGAAATATATTTTATAATTAAGAAGCCCAGCCCAGTTCGTGTCAACTGGGTTTTGATATTTAAGAATTCCTAAAACTTTAGAAACTCTTTAGAAATCCTTGAGCTTTCTTTGATTTCTATACTTTATACTAAAGTTAACAAAATAAATCAAAAGGAGAGAATCATGAAAACAGTACTTGATATTCATGGATTGTCCAAAAACTTTGACAAACAAGCTATTCTTCAGGATCTTCGTCTAACGATAAGAGAGGGAGATATTTATGGACTTATTGGGAAGAATGGAGCTGGGAAAACTACCTTGATAAAAATCATTACGCAACTACTGTTTGCAGATAAAGGGACTGTTTCCCTCTTCTCTAGACAAACGGAAAATGAGTGGACCAAGGCTCTATCTAGAGTAGGTTCTGTTATCGAATCACCCGTAGCCCATAATCACTTAACAGCCTATCAAAATCTGAATTATTATTGTATGATACGCCATATTCCAAATGCTGATCAAGTAATTCGAGAAACGCTGGACTATGTAGGTTTGCCAGATACAGGTAAGAAAGTCTTTCGTGATTTCTCGCTAGGAATGAAACAAAGACTTGGTATTGCCATTGCCCTCCTATCCAAACCAGATTTCCTAATCTTAGATGAACCTATCAATGGTCTAGACCCAATCGGTATCAAAGAATTTCGACTAATGATTCAACGCCTCAATCAAGAACAAGGGATAACCATTCTCATCTCTAGCCATATCTTGTCAGAACTCTACCTCGTAGCTAATCGTTTTGGTATTTTAGATCAAGGCAAGATTATTCGTGAAATCAGCAAAGCTGAATTTGAAACACTAAGTGAGGATTATATTGTGCTTAAGACAGCTGATCAAGAGAAAGCTTGTCAAGTATTGAAAGAACAAATCCAGCTCCAGTTCAAGGTTGTTAATCCAGAAAATGAAATTCATATCTTTGGTCAGGAACAAGATGTCAAACAGATTCTTAAGGAATTAACCTTGGCAGATGTTGCCATTGACGAGATTTACTATGCCCGTCAAAACCTAGAAGAATACTTCACTCAATTGGTCCAATAGGAGGAAAATCATGATACATACCATTCAAGCAGACTTTTACCGTCTTTTCCGTTCCAAAGGATTCTGGATTACAGAGTTCATTCTCTTTGCTCTCATGCTAATGGGTGCAAGTATAGGAGCTACGGGTCATCTGATGGCAATCCAGACAGAAGAACCAGAAATTCCAACCCAAGGTTGGAACGGTGTGCAAGCTCTGATCAATGCATCTAGCAATGATTCAAACCTTGTTTTTCTCTGCATTATTCTAACATGTTTAGTTCTTGGGGTCGATCTAATCGGCAAGCTTTATAAAAATAGTTTGACAGTTGGCGTTTCTCGTACAGAGTTTTTCTTCGCTAAATCCTTTGTTCTAGCAAGTATCGCTCTCTTACAACTCATCGCCAGCCTTGTGATTGCTTTTGTTCCCTCAACTCTACTAAACGGACTTGGTACGATACCTGATGGTTTTGTTACTAATCTCCTCTTAATGATTTTCCTTCAATTTCTCTGCCTTCTCGCTTGGCTTTCGATTATTTCCTTTATTCTCTACCTGACTCATTCTTATCTTGCCGTATTTATTGGTTATCTGATTAGCTCTATCATCCTTTCTATGCCAATGATCATTTTTCCAAATATCAAATTTTTACCATATTTGTCCTTGCATTTTTCCTATGCTATGACTGCTAATAGTGAATCCATTTTCTATACCCTTATAGTTACCTTAGCTGTTATTGTAATCTTTAATCTAAGTGGACTGGCAGTTTTCAAAAAGAAAAGCCTATAAAAAATGACCTCCTCTAGCCTACAGAGGAGGTTTCTTTTTGTTAAAAATAAATGAAAACCGACAACCATTTCCCATCTGTGCTTAGTTTCATCTCTGTACCGAGAAGATGGCATAATTCCTCAGTGATATAAAGGCCTAAACCAGAGGATTCTTCCGTGTCTGATAGATTTTCAGAATAAAAACGATTACTGAGATTTTCTATTCTTTTGATGGGCTGTTTAACAAGGTTTGCAATCTCTAAGACAAGCTGTTCCTTTTCCTTTCTCAAAGATAGACGTGCTTCTTCCTTGCCATGTTTGAGGACATTTCCAAGCAGATTTTGTAAAATTCGATCCAGTAAATCTTCATCAGTCCTCATTTTTAAACCAGCTTCAACTTTAAAATCAAGCGTGATATTTGTCGCCTGAAAAACATCATAAAAAGCCAGAGTCTTTTTGGTGATAAAAGCTGAAAAATCCACTTCTTCCAGTTTCGGTTTGACAGCCCCTTCCATCAAACGACGATATTCTAGGAGAGCCTCCAAACGTTTAGAAACTAAATCAAGATGCTGGGCTATTTTTTGTAAGGTTTCTGATTTGTCTTCAGGAGTTTTTATCAATTGTTGGGTGTAGCCTGAAGCGATAGTCAGAGGCGTCCGAATATCATGGGCGATATTGCTGATGGCCATATCCAGAGTGTGCTTTTCCCTTTTCATCACCAACCGAGATTGTTCCACTTCTTGAAATAGATTTTCAATTTGCTGGTAGAGATGTAAAAAATGTTTGGAAAAAATGCTGACTCCGACTCTTTTCATACTACCTGTGAGAATCTTGTCTTCAATCTGTTGACTCAAGTTTTTAAGTGCTAGATGGTAGCGAATCAATGCAATCGATAAAATAATTAGGAGTGCCAGTAGGACAAAGATTATCATGTAGGTCATTGCTTGTCTCCTTTTAATCTTACCCCAACTCCCCAAATAGTTTCAATATATTCTTGATTTGGGTCAAGCTGGTTTAATTTTTTACGAAGATTGCTCAAATGCGTATTGAGAGTATTATCTCCAGGTAGATAGCTCTCATCCCAAACCAATTCATAAAGTTCTTCTTTGGTGAAAATTTTCTTAGGATGTTTGAGGAGAGTTTGGAGAATCAAGCATTCTTTCTTGGCAAGGCGAATCGTTTCCTGACTATTTTTGATTTCAAAACTTTCTGCATCAAACTGGATATTTTTCAAGTTTTGTGGTAGATTTTCAGTTTTTTCTACTTCCATAGGCTGTTTTTCTACACTTTGGCGTAATTGAACAGTAACTCTGGCAAAGACTTCGTCCAAATCAAAAGGTTTGACTATGTAATCATTAGCACCGTCTAAGAGGTATTGACTGATTAACTTCTTATCGCTCAAAGCCGTTAGCATAATGACTGGAATTTGACTTTGTTCCCTGATGGCTTTTAAAACCTGATCCCCATTTTTCCCAGGAAGCATGATATCTAGCAAAACGAGGTCAATCCCACCTTGGTCAAAACGCATGATTCCTTCTGTACCAGAAAAGGCTTGAATCACCTCATGCTCCTCAGTAAGAAGTGTTCTCAAAATTTCCTGAATGTCACTATTATCTTCAATAACCAATATCCTAGCCATAAATACCAACCTTTCTGCAACTATTATAGCATGTTTTAATGGTAAAACTTAAACAGAAAAGCTCCTCGCATAAAAGCGCGAGAAAGCCTTAGAGAGTTAAAATATAAAATCCGCTTACTAGACAACATAGTATTCTTGTAGTTGCTAATAAGAAGTTAGTCTAGCAGAATGAATCTCTCATTCCCCCCCAATTAGTTCGTAATTCGTTGATACATTTCGGGTCTTCTATCTCGAAACAAGCCCCAGTTTAGGCGTTCGCTTGCTCCCTTGTCTAGGTCATAAGTTGCTAACAGAACAGCTTCTCCTTGTCTTTCAGCTTGCTCTAGAATAGCTCCTGTTTCATCCGTTATAAAGGATGAACCGTAGAAGTCAAGACTGGAACTTTGTCCACCATTTTCCTCATTTGGAGTGACTTCTTCTAATCCATAACGATTGGCTGCAATAACTGGAACAATATTTGCTGCTGCGTGTCCTTGCATGGTACGTTGCCAATGGCCACAACTATCTGTATCCAAAATTGGCTCTGAACCGATAGCTGTAGGATAAAAGAGCAATTCAGCACCATTTAACGCAAGACAGCGCGCTGTTTCAGGGAACCATTGATCCCAACAGATACCGACCCCAATCTTAGCATAGCGAGTATCCCAGACCTTGAAACCAGTGTTACCAGGCGTGAAATAAAACTTTTCTTGATAATAATGATCATCTGGTATGTGGGTCTTCCGATAAACGCCCAGCACTTCCCCATCTGCATCAATGACAGCAATTGAGTTATACAAGACATTGCCATCTTTTTCATAGAAACTGATCGGTAAAACGACTTCTAGTTCCTTAGCAAGCTCCTTAAAATGCTGAATAGCTGTATTGTCTGTCACCGACTGGGCATGCTGGTAGTAGTCATACTGACGTTCCTGACAGAAATAGGGACGTTCAAACAACTCTGGTAAGAGAATGATTTGTACGCCTTGTTCTGCAGCCTGACGTACTAAACGCTCCGCTGTTTGAATATTTGTTGCCACATCCTTAGCGCATTGCATCTGGATGGCTGCAACTTTTACATTTCTCATCTTTTTCTCCTATTCTGGGATTTGTTGGGTGATACAGTGAATATTTCCACCACCTAAGAGAATATCTCTGGCTGGTATTCCGACAACTTTACGGTCCGGGAAACACTTACTGAGGATATCTAAGGCTACTTGGTCATTGACATCTTGAAACTGGGGAACAAGGACAACCTTGTTGGCGATATAAAAGTTTACGTAGGAAGCTGCTAGTCGTTCACCAGCGTATCGCTCTTCTTCTCCTTCTTCATAGATGTAGCCTGGCAAATCCTCTTCAGTTATAACTTGCTGAATAGCTGGAATTGGAAGTTTATGAATGGTGAAGTGTCGACCTTTTGCATCTGTTTCTTGCTCTAAAAGTTCGAGATCTGCTTTTGACATGACATACTGAGGATCGTTTTGATCATCTGTCCAAGCCAAAACAAGCTCTGCAGGACCAACAAAGGCTGCAACGTTGTCAACGTGTTCATTGGTTTCGTCCTGATAAATACCATAAGGAAGCCAGATAACTTTGTCAGCACCTAGATAGTCCAATAATCTTCTCTCAATTTTTTCTTTACTAAGATGAGGATTACGACCAGGACTAAGCAAGCAACTTTCAGTTACGAGAATGGTTCCTTGGCCATCGCTATGTATCGCTCCGCCTTCCAATACAAAAGGCTTGGCATCATAAACAGGCATTTCCAAGGTCTCAGCAAAACGACTGGCTACTTGGTCATCATCTTCATAATCTTGATAAAGACCATCAACAGCACCACCCCAAGCATTGAAAGACCAGTCTACTGCCAACTTTTCCCTTTTATCATTAAGGAGAATAGTCGGACCTGTATCACGCGCCCAGGCATCATTGGTGGGAATGTCTAAATAAACAACCTTGTCTCCAAGATAAGATTGGGCTTCAGATAGATAATCTTGCTCTACCAAAAGATAGACTCTTTCCCCTTCTGCTATGGTTTTGATAATCTGGCTAAATGCTGCTTTAGCAGCTTTTCCTTGAAAGGGCCATGAACCTGGTCGAGTCGGCCATATCATGAGGGTACCATGATGGGGTTCGTACTCTGCTGGCATGCGATAGCCTAATTTTTTGGGACTGTCCATCATGATAATCTCCCTTTAAAATCTTGATAGCCAAAGGCTTTGACTAAGCTGCAGTCTCCCTGTTCGTCCATGAGGTAGAGACTGGGCAATCCAATACCATTAAAGGTATTATTTTTAACAAATGAGTAAATAGCCATATCTTCAAAATAAAGTCTATCACCGATTTGGACTGGATTTTCAAAGCTATAATCACCAATCACATCGCCCGTCAGACAGGTATTAGAAGAAAGTCTGTAAGTATGGGCTTTTTCCTGTGCCTCAAAGCCATTTCTCAAAGGTGGACGATAGGGCATCTCAAGTACATCAGGCATATGGCAGGTCGCAGAGGCATCTAAAACCAAGATTTCCATACCGTTTTCGACAATATCCAATACTTCAGTTGCTAGATAACCAGCATTGAGCGCAATAGCTTCACCCGGCTCGATATAGACTTCAAGATTGTAAGTTTCTTGGATACGCTTGATTTCAGAAATCAGCAAAGTTATATCGTAGTCTTCCCTCGTGATGTGGTGTCCGCCCCCCATATTGAGCCATTTAATTTGATGTAAGTAGGGACCAAACTGCGCTTCTACTGCTTTCAAAGTTGTCTGTAAATCATCTGCTCCCTGCTCGCAAAGGGTGTGAAAATGAAGTCCATCCACCAAATCCAGCAAATCACTCGGAATCTTGTCTAGAGTAACTCCAAAGCGAGAACCTGGTGCACAAGGGTCATAGAGCGCGTGATCTCCTTGAGTTGAACACTGAGGGTTGAGGCGTAAACCAACACTGACACCAGCCTCCCGACAACGAGCCCCATGCTTGCGCAACTGTCTCTCTGAGTTAAAGACGATATGGTCCGTTATCTCTAGTAATTCCTCCAAGTCTGAATCCTTGAAAGCAGGTGCAAAGACATGGACTTCACCAGGAAATTCTTCCCTAGCTAGCTTGGCCTCATATAGACCACTAGCCGTCGTACCAGATAAATACTGGCTAATTAGGGGATAGGTTTTGTAGAGAGAATAAGCCTTTTGAGCTAGCAAAACCTTGCAACCAGCTTCTTCTTGAACATATTGTAGAATGCGACAATTTGCTTCTAACTTGGCTAAGTCAATGACATAGGCTGGTGTTGGTACTTGTTCTAACTTCATCAGTCCACCATTTGTGGATTTTCAACCACAACCCAAGGTAAACCATACTCATTTAAAGCTTCCATGAATGGATCTGGATCTAACTCTTCAAGGTTATAAACTCCTGGTTGTTTCCAAGTGCCATCCATAACTAATTTTGTCCCAATCATGGCTGGAACGCCTGTCGTGTAAGAAATTGCTTGTGAACCAACTTCTGCATAACATTCCTGATGGTCGCAAACATTGTAGATGTAGATGGTCTTTTCAACACCGTCTTTGACACCTGTAAAGATACATCCAATATTGGTTTTACCAACCGTGCGCGGTCCAAGGCTGGCTGGATCTGGAAGCAAGGCTTTTAAGAATTGAATCGGAACGATGTCTTGTCCATTAAAGTTAATGGCATCCGTACGAAGGAGACCAACATTTTCAAGACATTTCATGTGCGTCAAGTAAGATTGACCAAAAGTCATAAAGAAACGAATCCGTTTGACACCTGGAATGTTCTTGGCCAATGATTCGATTTCTTCGTGGTGAAGGAGATACATGTCTTTTTGTCCAACTTGAGGGAAATCGTACTCGCGCTTGATAGACATGGCTTCCACTTCGACCCATTTTCCATCTTCCCAATAAGAACCCGGTGCTGAAACCTCGCGTAGATTGATTTCTGGGTTGAAGTTTGTTGCAAACGGATAACCGTGGTCACCACCATTACAGTCTAAAATGTCGATATAGTGGATTTCATCAAAATAGTGTTTGAGGGCATAGGCTGAAAAGACACTAGTCACACCTGGGTCAAAACCTGAACCAAGGAGAGCGGTCAAGCCTGCTTCCTTGAATTTCTCCTGATAAGCCCATTGCCATGAGTAGTCAAAGTAGGCTGTAAAACCAAGTTCCTTGCAACGTTTCTCATAAATAGCACGCCATTCAGGGTCTTCTGTATCCTCAGCCTCATAGTTGGCTGTATCGATATAGTGGACACCTGTAGCCAAACAAGCGTCCATAATGGTTAAATCTTGATATGGTAAAGCTACGTTCAAAACAGCTTCTGGTTTGTAGCTTTCAATCAGGGCAATCACTTCTTCTACCTTGTCAGCATCAAGAGCAGCTGTCTCAATCTTTGTACTTGTTTTGCCTTCTAGCTTCGCTTTCAAGTCATCACATTTTGACTTAGTACGGCTAGCAATCATAATTTCTTTAAACGTTTCGCTATCTTGGCAAATCTTTGAAATAGCAACTTGGGCAACGCCCCCACATCCAATAACTAATAAACGACTCATTTTTTTCCTTCCTCTTCTTCTAAAATGTCCTCAACATACTTGGGCAACATAAAGGCCCCCACGTGTAAGTTTGCAGTATAGTATTCTGTGAAAAGCTGGCGTTTTTTCCAGCCTTCCTTGTCAAAATCTTTGACAGGGTGGTATTTTTTCGATGCAAATCCAAACAACCAATAACCAGCAGGGCTGGTTGGGATATGGGCTTGATATACCCGACTAATTGGAAAGGCTTGATTGACCTTGCGGTGCATGCTTCGGCAAGCCGACTCATCCTCATCAAAGAAGGGACTCCCATGCTGGTAAATCATGATACCGTCTTCTTTCAAGGCTCTGTAACTGTTCCCGTAAAATTCCTTGGTAAAGAGCCCTTCCGTATGTCCAAAGGGATCTGTCGCATCGTTGATGATAATATCATAGTCATCTTCGCAGTTTCGCAAAAAGCGTAGCCCATTTTGGTAGTAAATGGTAACACGAGGATCGTCTAGCCCTGCAGCAAAATCTGGGAAATACTCACGACAGACTTCAACCAACATCTCATCTGGTTCCACAATATCGATTTGTTCCAATTCTGGATAGAGAGTTAATACTTGGGCAACACCGCCATCGCCACCCCCAATAACCAAGACTTTCTTTGGATTGGGATGCACAGCCATGGGAACATGAACGGTCATTTCATTGTAGACAAAATCA
Organism: Streptococcus sp. CF7_Ac1-12; assembly: GCF_024295905.1. Taxonomy (GTDB): domain Bacteria; phylum Bacillota; class Bacilli; order Lactobacillales; family Streptococcaceae; genus Streptococcus; species Streptococcus mitis_AP. The sequence continues at coordinate 62,397 of NZ_JANCPG010000003.1, forward strand.
TCAGCATCTGAGAACAAGACATGCCCGTTTAAAATCAAAATCTTTCCAAAAGCTGGTGTATCCAAGACTTCGATATCCTGCCATTCACTTTTACCAGCGTAGAGTTGCTTGGCTGTTCTCAGGGACAATTTCACATCTGGAGTATGAACTTCAGAAAACCATAAATCCATCTAGTTCTCCTTTCTCTTAATAACGTTGATGTGATTGACCTCAGTATCTTCCGTCCCTTGGAGGGAGCAACCACGTTCCTTGGCAAATTGGATATAATCGACAATTTCTCGTGTAATGCGTTCACCTGGAGCCAAAATAGGAATCCCTGGAGGATAGCACATGACAAATTCCCCACAGACTTGTCCAACAGACTCATCTAAGGTCAAACTTTTTCTCTCTGAATAGAAGGCTTCCTGAGGAGATAACACCAACTCGGGCTGAATATATTCTCCAGCTATCAAGTCCTTCCCATCTCGTGAATAGAGTCTCTTGATATCAGCCAAAGCACCGACTAAGCGCTCGATGTCTTGGATACGGTCACCGATTGAAATATAGGCCAAGATATTACCAATATCACCAAACTCGATCTGAATGTCGTATTCGTCTCGTAGGAGGTCATAAACCTCGATACCTGTTAAGCCAATACCCTGAGTGTAAACTGACAGCTTGGTCACGTCAAAATCGCAAACCGAAACACCGTCTATTAACTCTTTTGAGTAGGCATAGTAGCCACCGATAGCATTGATTTCACGACGAGCGTACTCGGATAGCTCAATAACCTTCTCAAACGACTCTTTACCACGAAGGGCCAAGTTGCGACGTGAAATATCCAAACTAGCCATCAACAAATAAGAGGCGGATGTTGACTGGGTTAGGTTGATTATCTGACGAACGTACTCAGGATTCATCTGCTCCCCGATAAGCAAAATGGAGCTTTGGGTCAAACTCCCACCAGACTTATGCATTGAAACTGCTGCCATATCAGCCCCTGCATCCATGGCAGAAATTGGAAGCTTATCAGTAAAATGCAAATGCGCTCCGTGGGCTTCATCAACTAGGACCTTCATCCCAGCAGCGTGGGCCATCTCAGTTAATCCATTTAAATCTGAACAGATTCCGTAGTAAGTAGGATTGTTAATCAAAATGGCCTTAGCATCTGGATGGTCCTTTATGGCCTGGGCTACTCGGTCATTTTCAAGACCTAAAGCGATACCAATCTTAGGATCCACACTCATCTCGATATAGATGGGAATAGCACCACATAGAACCAGCGCATTGATAGCAGATTTATGGACATTACGTGGCAGAATAATCTTATCTCCAGCCTTGCAGGTTGACAGAATCATAGTCTGCACCGATGAGGTTGTTCCCCCTATCATTAGAAAAGCATGGGCTGCTCCAAAAGCATCCGCAGCCAGCTCCTCTGCATCCCGAATAATCGAAATGGGATGGCCCAAATTATCCAATGGTTTCATCGAATTAACATCAATGCCTACACATTTTTCTCCTAAGAGTTCGACAAGTTCTGGATTTCCTCGTCCACGCTTGTGACCTGGAACATCAAAGGGAACAATCCTTTTCTTGCGTAACTTCACCATGGCCTCATAAATTGGGGCCTGGTTTTGATCTAACTCTTTCAAGACATACTCCTTTACCGTATTTTTAGCGCTTCAAGAAGACGAAGGCGACTAAAGGTTGACTCATGAAAAAAGAGCAGGTTTTCACCTGCTCTGCAATCTTCTGACGTTTTTATGTTTGTTTCTGTTGAGTATGTCTGTTCCCGATGTTTCCTAACTCTCTAGTAGCAAATATTACGTACTTTATTGATCGTTTCACAAGATGACGTGTGCTTTCACCACACTAAAAATTTATGAATTAGGACAAGTGTCCTAACATCAACTTATAAAAGTAGGCTTTTAACCCTATCAATAATGTGGCTTTTCAACCACGCTTCGGCATTCAACCCTGCCTGTCCGTAGGCATTTTTTACTCGGGTTTATATTTACTAGAAAACATCATCTCATTTTCTAAGCTTTATTACTATATCATGTTTTTAAAAACTTGTAAAGCGTTTTACGAAAAAAATATAAAAAAGTTCGCAAAATGTTTGGATTTTATTTGATTTAATACTAATTATTTTCTTGTAAACGATTATAAAGTGAACAAAATGATTTTCATATTTAATTTAAAATTTTTTATGCAATTCTATACTCCTTACATTCGGTGTTTGATTTATCAGAAAAAATGCTGAAATTTCTACATCATTAAAATCGTGCAACTTTTTTCAGATACTTTTAAAAGATTGATTTCCCTATATTTTTCCTTTATACTGGATAAAAAGGAGAATAGTATGTCAGAAACAAATCACGAAATTGATTCAAATTTTGCAGGTCGTTTAAATATCCTGCGTGCGGGTGTTCTTGGTGCTAACGATGGTATTATTTCCATTGCTGGTGTGGTTATCGGGGTTGCTAGTGCTACGAGCAATATCTGGATTATCTTTTTATCAGGATTTGCAGCTATCTTAGCTGGTGCCTTTTCAATGGCTGGTGGAGAATATGTATCCGTTTCAACTCAAAAAGATACTGAGGAAGCGGCTGTTGCGCGTGAGAAACTCTTGCTAGACCAAGATATGGAACTAGCCAAAAAATCCCTCTATGCTGCCTATATCCAAAATGGAGAATGTGAAACCTCTGCCCAACTTCTCACCAACAAAGCCTTTTTAAATAATCCGCTCAAGGCTTTGGTAGAGGAAAAATATGGGATTGAGTATGAAGAGTTTACCAATCCTTGGCATGCTGCTATCTCTAGCTTTATTTCTTTTTTCCTTGGTAGCTTACCACCAATGCTTTCAATTACCATTTTCCCAAGTGAATACCGCATCCCTGCTACTGTCCTTATCGTCGGCGTGGCCCTTCTTCTCACTGGTTACACTAGTGCCAAACTTGGAAAAGCACCAACTAAAACAGCTATGATTCGGAACCTTGCTATTGGCCTATTGACCATGGGAGTTACCTTCCTGCTCGGTCAACTTTTCAGCATCTAGAATACAAGAAATACCTCGATTTTGAAGTCGAGGTATCTTTTTTACATTTGCACAATCTTGCGATAGCTTCTAGAAGTAATCATAAAAATCAAGACATAAGCGATAAGGAAGATAGCGCAGATAGACAAGGTCACAGTCAACATCATAGTCGTATCTATTACACCAATCACTTTTAAAATCAGACTAAGCATATGGTAGGCAAAGGCTAGATGTATGAAGGCAAAAAGCAAAGGAAGGAAGAAAACAGTTAAAACCTGTTTGTTGATGGTTTGCTTGATTTGCTTTTGATCTAAACCAACTTTCTGCAAGATAATAAAGCGTTCACGGTCTTCATAGCCTTCAGAAATTTGTTTGTAATAGATGACCAGAACGGTTCCGACCATAAAGATAATGGATAGGAAAATACCAATAAAGAAGACACCACCAAAGAGGGCACTCATCTGAGAACTAGCATCTGCTAGATTGCTACCATAAACATAGCTACCTTCCGTGTTTAATTGTGCATTAAATTGATCGAGGTATTTATCATACTCGTCAGCAACCTTGAGTTGTTCTTCTTCACTGGCATTTACATTCATACCACCGTAAAACTGATTATAGATAGCCGAATCTGGGAATTGGTCCAAAAAGGCTTGTAAATTAGGTACAACAAGGTAATTGTAATCAGCAGTCAAAATATTAAACTGATTTGGGACATGGTTCACAATAAAATCTGTATTAAATTCTTCTTTTACAGAAAATTGATGGTTATTTAGAGTTAGAGCTTTTTGTCCTTTAACTCCCTCATTCTTTGCAAAGAGTCCGACCTCATTTCCTGATAGAGACAGTTTTTGACCAGTCATATTTTCATAATCTTTTTGGTCAAATACCATGAAAACTGTTGTAGGTTGAACACGATTTTGTCCTTTTTCAAAAAGGGTTAACTTGGTTCCTTCTTGGTTCGCAACACCAAAGTAAGTGTAACGAAGCACTTCTTTCTCTTTTATCTTATAACCTTTATCACTTGCAAACTGGCTCAAGAGTTTGTCCAAATCTTCTTTTTCAACATTTTGCCCTGAAACCCCAAATTCATGAGGATTTAGAACTTTTTTAAAGGATTCTGAGGCATTGAAAATACTAGTCGCTGCAGACATGGTTACCAAAACCATTGTTGATAAAATAGCTATAGTTGCTAGTCCAACCGCATTTTTCTTCATACGGAAAATCAAATTAGACACTGAGATAAGATTATTTGGTTGGTAATAGTATTGTTTGTTTTTCTTTAAAATTTGTAGGAAAACGGTAATCCCTGCATTAAACAAGAGATAGGTTCCAATTATAACCAGCAAAACAGCTAGGAAGAAAGTTGTTAGGGCTGTGAGAGGATCTTTTACCGTAAGGGCAAGATAATAGCCAATTCCTAAACTAATGGAACCAAGAATAGTTTGGAGAGGTAGGAAGCGACCTTTTTTCTCACCACTAGCTTTCTCACGAGAGAGCTGGAGAGCATTCATACGGGCGATTCGAAGGGCATTCAGGAACATGAGGCCTAGGAAAATCAATCCGAAGACAACAAGTACTGCAATGACAACTTTCATCTGGAAGGTAGCGACCAGTTCAACCTTCAACTTCATTAGTTTGAGTAAGAAGGCGAAAATCAACTTGTCAAACAAGGCTCCAATACCGATACCCGCTCCAACAGTTAGCATTCCAAATAGCACCAACTCCTTAAAGGTCATACTGATCAGATGACGCTTCTCCAAACCCAGCATGCCATAAATCCCCAGTTCCTTGGAACGGTTTTTCATAACAAAACTATTGGCATAAAGGACAATAATGGCTGACGCAAGTGTGACAATCACCATACCAAATCCTAAAGTAGCTTGGATAGTTTCCCCTCCACGAATTTCTGCAATCTTGGGATTGAAGGTTAGGGAATAAAAGAGATAGGTGACGGTGACTGCTAAGAGAACAGCCAGTGCAAAGGGATAGTAGAGTTTGCGGTTTTTAATCAAGTTCGATACCGCTAACTTATTGGTTAATCGAAACATACTAATTCACCTCGCTTGCCATGACAGTCAAGGTATCAGAGATCTCTTGGAACATCTGACGTTCTGTCTTCTCTCCACGGTAGATTTGGTTGTAAAGAATGCCGTCTTTGATAAAGAGTACACGTTTAGCTCTGCTAGCTGCTGCTGTTGAGTGGGTTACCATAAGAATGGTTTGGCCACGCTCATTGATTTCATCAAAGACATCAAGTAAGGCTGCAGATGACTTGGAATCAAGGGCTCCTGTTGGCTCATCCGCAAGGAGAATTTCAGGTTCTGTGATGATGGCACGAGCTACTGCTACACGCTGTTTCTGCCCTCCTGAAATCTCGTAAGGGTACTTCTCTTGTAATTGGTTGATTCCCAGATTCTCAGCTGTCACCACCAATTTCTTCATCATCTCCGTAATAGGTCTTCTTGACAATACAAGTGGAAGCAAGATATTATCCTTAACAGACAGAGTATCTAGCAAGTTAAAGTCTTGGAAGACAAAACCCAATTTTTCACGACGGAAGCTAGAAGCCTGTGAATTTTTAATGGTTGCGGTGTCAGTTCCGTTCAGATAAACCTGTCCACGACTTGGTTTATCCAGCATAGCTAGGATATTGAGAAGAGTTGATTTACCAGAACCAGACTCACCCATGATGGCAACGTAGTCACCCTTTTCTACGGTAAAGTGAATATCCTTAAGGGCCTCTACTTGGTTGCCCTGAAAACGAGTTTTATAAATTTTTTGAACGTGTTTTACATCTAAAAGTGTCATGAGAATCTCCTTTCTTAATATCCCATCAAATGAAATGTTGCTTGCATCATAGCGCATCCAAGTTGAACACGCTCGATATCTTTGTGACTTGGTTTTCTAGTTTTCTTCTGTAAGATTTGTTTCATGATGTTACTCCTTTGTTCTTTATGAGTCTAGTTTACATCAAAAAAAGACTGCTTGCCATAACCTAACCTTACAAAAGAGACTTTAATCTTACATTTTTGTAAGATTGGGAGAAATGTAGCCATTTCATTAAAAATATTTTACCATAAAAAGAAGGCAAGAAGAAAACCCTTGTGGATACAAGGGTTCAAAAATTTTAGAATAGATTAGTCGAATTCATAGACTAACAGTAAAATAACTGTTTCTACCTCACCAAAACCAGCCTTCATTATCGTCAATGGCTTGGGCTTCTTTGCGTTTTCGTGGGCCTGTTCCATACATTTCTGCTTCAATTTCTTCCTTGGTTGGCATGATAGAAGCTAGGATGATATAGATAATCACGCCAAGTCCAAAGTTTGCAACTGTAAAAATGGCAAACAGAAAACGAACAAGGGTAACATCAAAGTTCCACTTATCTGACAGACCTGCCAAAACTCCTGAAATCATGCGATTTCGTCTCATTTTATAAAATTTACTGTTCATGGTATTACCTCTTTCTACTAGGTTAGACATAGTATATCACGGATAGGCTCGGCTTTCATCAGTCCTCAGGCTGATTTATTAATAGCAATTTACCTCTACAAACTCCACAGCGATAGCGTTTGGTATCAATCCTACGCTTGCGCTGATACCTTTGCTGGCAGGATTGGCAACGATAAAGCTTGATTTGTTTGGAGTTACTATTAGGCAAGGACGGTACAAAGCGTAATCCATCCACTGCTTTCAACAGTTCCTTAAAATCCCAATCCTTGTGTTGATAGCCCTTCCCTTGAAAATAGAGGTGATAATGACAGAGTTCATGGCGGACAATTTTTCTAAAAACATCCAAACCCAGTTCCTGATAAACTTTGGGGTTGAAATCCAGATGCCCATCTTTTGGGAAAAATCGCCCACCTGTCGTTCGCAGACGAGAATTCCACTGGGCTTGATGGATAAAAGGTCTGCCGAAGTCTTCTAGTGAAACCTGCTTAACGTAATCAGTTAGATTCATTTGGAGCTAGGAGCGACAGATTGACTTTTTCACGTTCAGTATCGATTTTCTTGACCCAAACGGTCACCAAATCACCAACTGACACCACTTGGCTTGGGTGTTTGATAAATTTGCGACTCATGTGGGAAATATGGATCAAACCGTCCTCGTGAATCCCGATATCAACGAAGGCACCAAAGTCAACGACGTTACGCACCACTCCTTCTAGCTTCTGACCAACCACTAAATCCTTGATATCTAGTACATCTTGGCGAAGTACAGGTGCGTCAAAGGAATCACGGAAATCTCGACCTGGTTTGAGAAGATCTGCAATGATATCTTTAAGAGTTTCTGGACCAAGGTCTAGTTCTTGCGCCATTTCCTTGACTGAAAGGGACTTGAGTTTGCTTTGGGCTTCTTCATTCAGATCCTTGATATCCAAACGTTTGAAAAGTTCCTTGACCGCAGCATAGTTTTCTGGGTGAACTCCTGTATTATCAAGGATATTGCTACTTTCTGGGATACGGAGGAAACCAGCTGCCTGCTCAAAGGCCTTGGCTCCCAGACGAGGAACTTTCTTGATTTGGGCGCGTGAAGTGATTTTTCCTTCTTCCTCACGGTATTTGACGATATTTTCAGAAATGGTTTTATTAAGTCCAGCTACATGGGAAAGAAGAGCTGGGCTGGCTGTATTGACATTGACACCGACTTGGTTAACTACGGTATCCACGACAAAGTCCAGACTTTCAGATAGTTTCTTCTGGCTGACATCATGCTGGTATTGGCCGACACCGATTGACTTAGGATCGATTTTAACCAATTCAGCAAGGGGATCTTGCAAACGACGGGCGATAGAGATGGCAGAGCGTTTTTCAACGGTCAAGTCTGGAAACTCCTGACGAGCAAGTTCACTGGCAGAGTATACAGAAGCGCCACTTTCATTGACGATAACATAGCTGACTTCTGGAAACTCTTTAAGAACTTCCGCAACGAAAGCCTCACTTTCACGACTAGCCGTTCCATTTCCAATGGCAATAATTTCCACGCCGTATTGACCGATCAAGTCTGCCAAATCTTTCTTGGCTTCTTCTATTTGACGAGCTGATGCTGGTTTGACAGGATAAATGACCTGAGTCGTCAGCATTTTCCCCGTCGCATCCACGACAGCCAGCTTGGCACCTGTACGAAAGGCAGGGTCAAATCCAAGAACCACGCGCCCTTTCAACGGAGCAACCAAGAGGAGATTGCGCAGGTTGTCAGAAAAGAGTTGAATAGCACCTTCTTCTGCCTTCTCAGTTAATTCTGTCCGAATACGGCGCTCGATAGCAGGCAAGACTTTCTTTTTAACAGATTGCCGAACCACTTCATCAATATAGGCATTTTTCATCTTGAAACGAGCTGCAAAGAAGGCAAGAATGCGGTCCGTCGCATGTTCAAAACCGACCTTCAAGACACCTAGCTTCTCCCCACGATTGAGAGCCAAGGTACGATAACCCTGCATATTTCCAACTGTCTCTGAAAAATCATAATAAATCTGAAAAACCTGCTTTTCATCAAGACTTTCATCCTTGACTTGAGAAGTGAGTTTAGAGTGTCTCAGCACTTCCTGATAAGTCATGGCGCGCAGTGTCACATCTTCCGATAAGGCTTCTATCAAGATATCAACTGCACCAGCCAAGGCTTCCTTGCCAGTCGCAAATCCTTCACAGACAAACTTTTCAGCTTCTTTCTCTAAGTCAGCTACATTCTGCAAGATTAAGCGAGCAAGTGGGAAAAGTCCAGCTTCACGGGCAATGGTTGCCTTGGTTCGACGTTTTTCCTTGTATGGAAGATAGAGTTCTTCTACGTCTGCTAATTTTTCGGCAACTAAGATAGCTTCTTCCAACTCTTTGGTCAACTTGCCTTGTTCTTGAATCTTAGCTAAAACAGCTTCCTTACGGTCATTGAGGTTTGTCAGACTTTTATCCAAGTCAATAATAGCCTTAATTGCCACCTCGTCCAGACTACCAGTCATGTCCTTGCGATAACGCGCGATAAAGGGAATAGTCGCCCCTTCAGCTGTCAAACTTAGAACAGTATCAATTTGCTTTAACGTCACTCCCAAATCCTGGGAGATTTTTTCATATTTTTTATCCATGAATCTATTATACCACAAGCTAAACGTTTCAAATTAACTCGTAGAACATTTAAAAAATATGTAGGGAATAGATTTATATGCTATAGCGCAATAACTTGTACTTAAAGAGCATTGCCACCTTTTTTTAACCAAGCCATGATATCAAAAGTATTTAATGGATCTGGCATAATAGCTAGTTCTGAAAGATGTTCCTGACCTGGAATAACACATTGACTTTTTAAATTTTTATATGGACGATTGACTAAAATTAATTTATTAGACATAGGGAAGATTATCCATCTTACTTAAAATTTCTTCACTAGCTGAATCTTTATTATCAAATTTAAAATAAAGATTATCCCAATTTATACGTTTTTTTCTTTTTTCCCACTTAGTCCGTGCTTCTTCAATACTAGAATAATGTAAAAAGTGAATATCTATATCTCCTAAGTGCCCCAAAGGATAAACTTCATGAGTCCAGCTCGGTGAAATAAGTTCCTCTTCGAAAACAAGTTCTTGTTCCATATAGTAACGAAAATCCTTTGTAAGTTTATAATAATCATCAGGGAGAATAAATAAACCAACAAAAGGTGTTCTATATTGAAAACCAAGTTGTTTATAAATTAATCCGCCGACACAATTATTACTTATAATGGTAAAATCTAATCTTTCAAGATCAAGAAAAGGGAAAATTCCTTTCTCTGCAGCTATCAACTTATGATAAACAATTTCAGAATCTAAATGTTCACCGTCATTTTTTAACCAAGCACTAAAATTTGCTAATTCTTGAATATACTGTTTTTTCGCTATTTCTATATCATAGTCTTCTAAGACAGAGCAATCTTTGATTCTATTTTCATAATTTTCTAATATGATTTTGTAGGAGTCTTTTAGAGGTTTAGCATCTACAACAGGTTTATAGATATATGTCGGGAAATTAATATAGGTTGCAGTTTTAGAGTGAATATAAAGTCTCCAAATAAGGTTGTTTATATCAAATTGATTTATTTTTCGTAAAAGCTTACTATTGAATAATTTTCCAAATAATGAGCAATATTGTTTTCTAATTCGATGATCTGTATCATCCATCTTTTGCAAAACTTGAACATTCGTTAAATTTTCTGTCAACCAATTATCCCCCCAAGGATAAAAGTAAAATACTCCATCATTCAAATCAGCAAAATTACCAAGAACCACTTCAGAATCGGATAATCTTATCGCATGATACATCTTTTCAAATGTCCAATCAAATAATGAATCATTTGAAGATAGAAACGTAATATAATCTCCTGTAATCATATCAGACAACTCAGCAAAAGAATTCTCATCTATAATCTTAATATTAAATGATAGATCCATCTGTTGGCTAATGGAAACTATTTCCTCTGTAGATTGATTTACAATAATAACCTCTATATCTTTTAATGTTTGTCTTTCCACTATTGACAAAGACTCTAATAAACTATTTCTGTCTCCTTGATGTAACAAAACAACACTAATTGAGTAAGTCAATTTGACTACCTCCCATAATTTTCTGCTAATGATTTTCTTTTTATTTTAATTATAGCACAAAGAATTTGGTGTTTACAAATGCTTGCCGTTGCTTGTTGATAGTTTATTTTCATAATTATCTTTGCCCGTATCATTGAGAAAGTTGCAATTTAATTCTAATAGTTTACAAAAGGATCAGTGATTAATTGCACTGTTTTTATTTTTTACAAAACGCTTTATAAAGCTATTTGTTGAAGTTAACGAATCAATTTTCAGAGCAAATAAAAAACCGCAAGCCTGAGCCTGTGGTGGAGATAATCTTTTTTGAAATTTTTAAACAAAAAAGGAGCATTTAAGCTCCCTTCTTTGAAATAACGGACACTTGGCTGGTCGGTGTACCCAGCATCTCAGATACCTTTTTCAAGGTGCGGCAGGAACCTTTCTGCCCTCAAATGTCTTTCGTTAATATTATTCTAGCACTATCTACTTTTTTTGTCAAGCTTTCTCAATCTACCAGACTTAATACGACTTTGTAACTTGTAATCTTGTAAACGATACATGGTCGGAACATAAAAGAAATCTCCACTTTTATGTAACTTGATGGCAACGAGGACATTATCATCAAATCTTTTTACATATTCAAAACTAGCGTCTTTCTCTCGTGGATTGACCCCAACGAAATCTGGATTACTTAGTATAAGTTCCAGATCTTCGATATGATGAATCACATCATTATGATGACGTTTTATCATATGGCTTCTTAAACCGTCTTTGTTAACTTTGATATCACTAGCTTCAAGAACAATATTAAAAATTTCTTTTACTTCGTCAGTAACCTGACCGATCTTTTTATGTTCCATCATTTCCTCCGTTATTCCACAATTATTATATCACAATCATAGTGTATATTAGGCTATATCACACTCTATTATTCGTTAGATACTCAATTTTAACTTTTCCCTTTTCCTTAAAATAATAGTATAATAGAGGTAGAATTTAGAATCGAGGTACACCTATGGCTGTAAAATTTACAAAACGAGACGACTTGGACAAGATGTTTGAAGAGTTTGCGAAACTCCCTGATTTGAAGCAGGTCACTTTCCCTGATGACAAAGAGAAAAAAGCCAAAGCAGAAAAGAAAAACTAGATGACTGCTTTCCAACAACTCCCATCTAGTGTGCTTCAGACTGGGGCTATTTTTCTCTCTATAATCATTGAAGCCCTACCCTTCGTTCTGATAGGAAGTATTGTTTCAGGACTGATTGAGGTTTATATCACACCTGACAAGGTTTATCATTTCCTCCCTCGAAATCGTTGGGGGAGAATCTTTTTTGGCACCTTCGTTGGGATACTTTTCCCTTCTTGCGAATGTGGGATCGTCCCTATTATCAATCGTTTTCTGGAAAAAAAGGTGCCCAGTTACACAACCGTTCCCTTTCTTGTAACAGCACCTGTTATCAATCCTATAGTCCTCTTTGCGACCTATTCTGCCTTTGGCAATTCATTCCATGTCGCTCTGTTACGAGCTCTGGGTTCCATTGTTGTGGCTGTGATACTTGGGATTTTTCTAGGATTTTTCTGGCAAGAACCGATTCAGAAAGAAAATCGTCTGGCTTGTCATGAACATGATTTTTCTCGCTTGAGCCCTGCAAAAAAAGTTTTTCAGGTCTTTGTGCAGGCTATTGATGAATTTTTTGATACGGGGCGTTATTTGGTATTTGGCTGTCTCTTTGCCTCAATAATACAGGTTTATGTTCCGACTCGGATTCTGACCTCTATCAGTGCGACCCCTCTTTTTGCCATCCTGCTCTTGATGCTTTTGGCCTTTCTTCTCTCTCTCTGCAGTGAGGCGGATGCCTTTATCGGTGCTTCTCTTCTCTCAAGTTTCGGTTTGGCACCAGTTCTGGCCTTTCTCGTCATTGGCCCAATGCTGGATATCAAAAATATTCTCATGATGAAAAATTACTTGAAAGCACGATTTATCAGTCACTTCATTATGATTGTGACTCTTGTCGTCTTAGTGTATTCTCTCTTGATTGGAGTCATCCTATGATTCGATTTTTAGTTTTAGCTGGCTATTTTGAATTGACCATTTATCTCCATCTGTCCGGAAAATTAAACCAGTACATCAACATGCACTATTCCTATCTGGCCTATATTTCCATGGTGCTTTCCTTTATCTTGGCAATCGTACAGCTGTATATCTGGATGAAGCAAGTCAAAACCCACAGTCATTTAAATAGCCGATTGGCCAAGGTGACGAGTATTGCTCTTCTAGCTATTCCTATTGTCGTCGGTATAACTTTTCCAACTGTTAGCTTGGATTCCCAGACCGTTTCTGCCAAAGGCTATCATTTCCCCTTATCAGAAGATACGGATCAGGCCATTCAGACCAGTGAAGGGACGACAAGCCAATATTTGAAACCAGATACCAGTTCTTATTTCTCAAAAACAGCCTATGAAAAGGAAATGCGAACTGCGGCAGATAAATATTTGTCCCAAGATAGCATTCAGATTACGAATGAAAACTATATGGAAGTCATGGAGGCTATCTACGACTATCCAGATGAGTTTGAGGGCAAGACAGTCCAGTTCACAGGCTTTGTCTATAACGACCCCAGTCATGCCAATAGCCAATTTCTGTTCCGCTTCGGCATTATTCACTGTATCGCGGATTCAGGTGTCTATGGATTGCTGACCCAGGGAAATACCCGTCAGTATGAGAATAACACTTGGATAACGGCCAAAGGAAAACTGGCCAATCACTACCATAAAGAACTCAAACAAAACCTCCCAACCTTGGAAATCTACAGTTTTACCAAAGTTGATAAACCAGAAAATCCCTATGTTTATCGCGTGTTTTAAAAGATAAAAAGACAAAACGAACAAGTTCTCTTCTGAATGACAGAAAAAGAACCTGTTCGTTTGTTATTATATGACATGTAAGAAGATGCAGAAAATTCTCTACCCTCAATAAAAAGAGACTATATTCGTTTCTGCATTATAGATTTCTAATATAGTCTCTTTTTATCTATTTTTATACTTACAAGAATTGAATTTTTGAGCTTAATTTTTTCCATTAATTCTAAATGAATGTTCAGAAATCCGTTTGGCGTAAGTAGTTAAGCTTTCATCTGTTAAGGATTCTACTGCGATAGTCACACACATATTTACCGCTTCTTCAACCGTTACAGAAAAACGATAACGATTTATCTCTAGAAATTTCACCAAAACGAAGAAAGCAGTTCGTTTATTAGCATTTGCAAAAACATGCTTCTTTATCAATTGGACAAATAGTATCGTTGCTTTATCAAAAATTGTTGGATAAAGAGGCTTCCCAAAGACAAATTGTTCTGGTAAATTGACAATCATATTTAAGGCAGAAGGACTAACTGTTTGAATTTTCTCATTTGGAGAATACCGTTGAATTGCTAAAGCATTTATTTTTTCAATTTGCTTTTCTGTTAGATAGATAGTCATTTTTCCACCAAAGCTTTGAAAACATCGTCGTATTCGTCAAATATTTTATCTAAATTTAAGTCAAAGGCATCATCAGATACATAAGAAACCTGCTGATCCAATTCTTCAGGAGTAAAGATAATCTCACCACTGGCTAACAATTTCGCTTCGTATTTAACACCACTTGGAATATTAAATTCACTTGGAATCGTAATGGTGATTGAATTTCCTTGTTTTCTTGTTTTTACTACCATCTGATTTCCTCCTTTGTCATATTATAACAAATCATTACGGTAATTACAATGGCAGAATAATTAGATATCGTAACAATATCTATCAGAGTAAATAAATACTATGGTTCTGAAACGTTATTAATGCCACTATTTTAACAGGTTTTGAAGCTTTTGCCATTCAAGCAATACAAGTAGCTCATAGAGAATAAGAGAACCACTCATTAATCATACTAGCGATTTCTTTGGGTGCTTCAGTATAAAGCTCATGGCAAAAGTTCTCTAGAAGAATAGTATCAAAATAGTCTGGCAATTCTTTTAGGGCTTCCTCTCTCCATGTAGCTTCATTAGGATAGCGAGGACTGATAAACAAGGTATCACCCACTTCTCTCTTAAAAGCTTGTATCTTCCTCCGTAGGAGGAGTATCGCTTCTATATTTTCATAATTTATAGCTAACTCATATCTATTATACTGCGCATTCCAGTGATAGGACTGCCTTACGGCTTTCTCCATATTTTCTGACCAATGCTTTGCTTCAGATTTTTCTTTAGAAATAAGAAGAGCTAAGTCTGAAACGACTTGAGATTCGATATAGTTTTTAGCTTCCTCTAACTCTGTATCTAAAGGTAAAATCTTATCTAAATCTAGATAGCCACCATCCAAAAGAATTAGTTTTTTCACTTCATAAAATTCCGATGCGAGATAACGAGCTAAATCTCCTCCAAGAGAATGGCCTATCAGACAAATAGATTCTTCCTCTTCTATCGATTTTTTAAACCATGATTTCAATTCTGTTTCATCTCGAAGATGTTTTTCATATGGATTCAGAAAATAGACCTGCGAATCTAGTTCTTGAAGAAAATCCTTGCTATGATAGACATTGCTTCCCAAACCGCCAATAAAATATTTTTTCATTCTCTACTTAATACTATGCTTATTCATCTTTTGTTCAAAGATAGTTGTGATAATCTGACGTAATTCTTCGCGTTCTTTTTCTGGAATTTCGCCACCTGTTTGAGCTGCAGCGTAGAGTTCAGGGTGTTCAATTGAAATGCGTTTAATCGTACGTGTCGTAGCATGTTTTCTGACGAAAAATGGGATTCGCTTAATCAAATCTTGTGGTACTAGTGCAAGAATTTTCTCAGCAGTTTCCTTGTCACTAATCTTAGACGTCGTAAGCCCCTTCTTAATCATTTCTTGTTCTTTTTCTGTAAAATCTTTTAATTCCATTCGATTAGTCCTCCTATTTTCTCTCAGTTAAATTATATATCATTTGTAGCAAGACGACAAATAGTCTGTTTGTAAAATGCTCTCTATATTACAATTTTACTGTCACTTTTAATTGCTCTTTAATGAAAAATCACAAATCCATTTGGAGAGATGACAAGCTGATTTTCCAATTCTTGGCAATTGCTTGCTAGTGCTACTACTTCTTTCTCTAAAAGATAATCATCTTTTGATTGATTAAAGATGGCTTTAAGGACCCGGCCTTCGTATGTCCATTCCAAGGCAACTACATTTTGTTTGATTTCTTTTAGGCTGTACTTGCCTTGCGAAATGATTGCTGACGCGTGTTTGCGAATCTTGATTAGCTTCTTCATGAAATTCAACATATCATTGTCACTTGATACTCGTTCCCAAGGCATACAACGACGACAATCCGGGTCTGGTCCTCCGGTCAAGGCTAGCTCGGTTCCATAATAGATGCAGGGTGTTCCTTTTTGTAAAAAGAGAAAGGCTAGGGCTGATTTAACCAGTTGAACGTCTTCATTCGCCGTCCACAAGATTCGTTCTGTATCATGCGAATCCAATAGATTAAACATAACCTCTGAAATCTGCTGTTTGTAATACATAGATTGGCCATTGATTTCATTGATGAACTGGTCTGTCTTCTTAACACCTCGTAAGAAATACTCTTTGATGCTATCAGATAAAGGATAATTCATGACCGCATGGAACTCATCTCCATTTAGCCAAGGCTGAGCCGTATGCCAGACTTCTCCTAAAATATAAAGTTCAGGCTTTTTAGCTAAAACTTCCTTTCGAAAATACTTCCAGAACTGATGGTCAATCTCATTAGCCACATCCAAACGCCAAGCATCAATATCAAACTCTTCAATCCAATAAGTCGCAACCTTTAAAAGATAGTCCTTGACCTCTGAATTGGCCGTATTTAGTTTAGGCATATAGTTCTCGAAACCAAAAGCGTGATAAGGTAGTTCCCTCTTATTAGCAAGCTTATCAGTCATCACTGGGAATTGTTGGATATGGAACCAATCTTTATAAGCAGATTGCTCACCATTTTCGACAACATCTTGCCATTGAGGAGATTGCGAACCAATATGATTAAATACAGCATCCAGCATGATTTTCATACCTCGCTGATGCGCTTGCTCGACCAGCTCCCGAAATGTCTCCTTATCTCCAAAATGACGGTCAATTTCAAAGTACTCTGTCGTATTGTACTTATGATTGCTCGTAGATTCAAAGATAGGACAAAGATAAAGTCCAGTAATGCCCAAATCTTGCAAGTAATCCAGATGGTAAATAATCCCCTGTAAATCACCACCAAAGAAATCATCACTCTGAGGTGTGATAGATGAATCCCAGTCTAAAATTCCTTCTGTGTTTAATCGAGCATTTCCATTGGCAAAGCGTTCTGGGAAAATCTGATACCATACCGTATTTGAAACCCAATCAGGAACTTGGCATGCATCAATCTCATGAAGATAGGGCAACTTAAATCCATTTCCAATAGCATGAAGATTTTCTAGAGAATTGTCCACACACCCTTTATCGCCATACAAAATACTTTGATCTTCTGTATCCTTGAGTTCAAAGAGATACTGGATACGTGCAAAGTCAACTGACACTTCAACCTGCCAATAATCAAATAAGGCATCAGAAGTTATCTTGGCCATTTCTTTTGTATCCTGATAAAAATCCTCCATAAAGATAAAAGGGTCCCCATAATGCAAGTTGATGCTCTCAATATCATCTTTCTTGGTCCGGATACGAATGTGCACTGTCTTATCCTTATAAAGATAGGCATACTCCGACTCAGGCCTATGGTAAATGGCTGTTAATTCCATTGTATCTGTCTCCTAGTTTACTTTTATCCGTATACAACGCAAACGTTTTCACAATTGTTAATCTAGTATACTACTTTCGTATTTTATTTGCAAGTTTTGTCCATAGTTTCGAGTGGTTTGGTTCTATAAATAAAAAAGCAGCCAGTCTTACAACTTACTACTTTTCAAATGATGATTTACAAATGTCTTTCTAGCCACTCAATTTTTTTAAAATCCTTATTGTTATTGTGCTCATTTCGATAAGAATCTTGGGAAGAAGCCTTGTAAATACTTAAATACTGTTCTAGGTTTGGAACACGAAACGTGATGTCATCGAGATGAATCAGCTCAATATCGGATTCCGAAATATCCGAAAAATCAGGTAAAGAATCGATACTTCCGAATTCAACACTCAGACCATCTTTTTTGAATTCATGCTCATGAATATCTATTAAGGCATAGCCTAAGTGTTTCATCACTTTCATTATCTTGTCCCACTCATAAATTCTGAGATGATCAGGTGCTTCCCAACCTCTAGGATCACCAGGCACATGAATGTCAATGTCAGACGGCCCCCATTCTTCATTTGAACGGTATTCAAAACCCAAAGACCCCATGAGCGTCGGAGTGATTCCGACTTGGTTTAAATGAGAACAAATTGTTCGAAATTCATCAAATAGAGAATTCATTCCTCCTCCAATCGTTGATATGAGACTTTATTTCTCTGTGAGAGATAAACTAATTTTTACCTTCTACTCTTTCGGTTTTGAAAATACTTCTACTCGCTGAGCTAGGACTTTGATTTCTACAGGTAGATTATCCGATTTATCACCGTCAACATCTGACTCCAATTCACTATCTGAAGAGATCTGAATATTACGCGCTCTGATATACTCAATATTATCATTACCGACAACATCTCCTTTTAGTAAATCAGGAATGACGGATAATTTAGAGAATATAGATGCATCTTTTAGAATCAAAATATTGGCATAGCCGTCCTTGTTTTCTTCAAAGATTTTCTTATCAGCGAAGTAATTTGTCAAGAGAACCAAAACATGGCTAGCTTCACCAACATAATTTCCATTTTCTGTCTCAACCTTAATGTTAAAGACCTGATCTGTCATGACAGACTTCATGGTATTTACAGCATAGGCTAAAATACCGAATTTTGTCTTGTCCTCGATTTCAACATTGTGAATCGCCTCAGGCAGAGAACCGATACTAAAGATATAACCAAAATAGTTATCATTTGATTTACCGATATCAATCTTATTGGTTAAGTTGAAATCCAGTTCATCAATCGCACCATCAATGTCTTGATTGATTTCCAACAGTTTCGTAATGAGGTTACCCGTCCCACCTGGGATAATCCCTAACTTAGGAATGTAGTCTCTCTCAGCAATACCCGAAATGACTTCGTTGACAGTCCCATCTCCACCAAACACAACCACTGCATCGTACTGCTCACGAGAAGCTTCTTCAGCAAAATGTGTTGCATCCAGCGCCTTTTCGGTAATTTTGGTTTCCACGTGCTCAAAGTATTCTTTTGCTTTATTCTCCAGCTTTTCTTTGTAATCCAAAGCCTTTTCGCCACCAGAAGTAGGGTTGATAATTACCATTGCTTTTTTCATTAATGTTCTCCTTAATATTCGTTAAAAATATATATCTCATTATATGAAACTAAACGTATCCCTATTATACTACGAAAATACAGAAAAGAGAAATCTGACGTACTGGAGATTAATACGCTTTTATTCTATTTTCCCATCGTATAACTACATCCTTTAAGGATTCATCCAAGTAAGAAAAGGCCTTATCCTTTATCCAGTCAGGAATACCGTATGCCGCCTCGGCTATGCTACCAGTAATTGCAGCGAGAGTATCACTGTCGCCACCAAGTGAGATGGCATTTCTTATCGCATCTTCGAAGTCTCTACTTTCTAGAAATGCAATAATGGCCTGTGGTACGGTATCCTGGCACGTTTCATTGAAACGGTATGTAGGACGGATTTCATCTAAAGTTTGAGATAGATTGTAGCCGTATTCCTGCTCAATATAATCCTTAATCCGTCTTTTACACTCTGTAGGATTGTCATTGATTGGTTGCTCATAATCTCCGCAATAACCTCCAAAGTAATAACGACACAGAAAGATAGCATCAGCTGTAGCCATTGCACCTTTGATACCTTCTGGATGATTATGAGTTACCTCTGCAGAAAGACTCGCAAATTCCCTAGATGATGGCCACATTCCGGTTCTCGCACAAAAACCACAGTCCATTGTCCAAGCACATGGAGAAACACGCATAGCCGAACCATTCCCAAAGCTATTATAAGGCTCACGGTTATCGCTGTTTAGCCATGCATTAAACCGAGCACCATAATCAGCATCAGGATACATTCTACCATATTTCTCCATAGCATCAATGAAGTCGTCTTTTTGTCCCCCATTCATAATCGCCTCTGCAACAGCACAGGTCATAACCGTGTCATCTGTAAAAAAGCAATCCTTCCGAAATAAAGGAAAGTCCTTCGTTTTGATATTGTTCCATTCGTAAACAGAACCGATAATATCTCCGATAATTGCTCCTAGCATAAGATTTCTCCTCGTGAACTATTGGTTTAGACTGATTTTTCTACTTCCCATACTCTTTTATTTTATCAGCATATTCAGTCAAAAGATTCTTTGAATAAATTTTTTCAGCTTTTGAATTTCTAACTTCTTTCCAAAGAATAGAAGCTACTTTTAACTTGTTTGAGTAGTTACGACTATTTTCGTCTACACAGAAATCCTTTAAAAATTGATTCCATTGACAAACCGAATGATCATACTTGGCATAATCTGAATTTCCATAATAGACTTTTAGCATATCTTGGATTGTAAAACTCAAATCATTTTCTCTTTTTACTTTTCTCCAAGCTGTAGCCATATCAGCAGTAAATTTAAATGGCGAAACATCTGTTAAAGTTGAGAAATATTCTCTAAAGTGTGCATTAAAGGAGAATCCACATTCAAGCAAGGGTGTGTCCAAGGTAACGACTTCTACTCGTTTCTTTTTATTTTTTATTGATGATTTTTTAATAAAATTCCCCTGAAAGTACTGCTCAATAATATGATTGAGTTCTTGTTTAGTACCTCTATATTCTAATCCTAATGACTTACATAGTTGTGAAAGTTCATCACGATACCAATAATATTTATTAAACTCATCAAATGATACGATTTTATCAAACTCAGGTCTGCTCTCTATCAATATAACACCTCCTTAAAACCAGTTTAGGTTTTCACCTTAAAAGAGTACTTTACTGTTTGCCATTTTTCATACTTAGGACACCAGATCACAATCACACACTCAGCGATTCGGACTTACCATATCATCCGTAAAAAAACAATCCTCACGAAATAAAGAAAAATCTTCGTTTTGATATTGTTCCATTAGTAAACTGAACCTACAATATCTCCAACTATTGCTCCTAGCATCCGTTTCCTCCTTGTAAGATATCGGGAATTTGACCATCAACTATAGTTTTTAAATTATCTATTAACGAATTTTTTATAATTTATAGGTATTCATCTAATCAAATTATAATTAAATAACTTTTTTGATTCCATTATGTACTACATCTTCCTATTATACCTAAAACGGAAGTACACCAGCCATCAGCCCTTGAGCAATAAAACATCTATTATTTTGAAAATCTGAAAAATAGGTATCGCTTATAAAACTATATAAGCTATCAACGGGTCTATTGTACCAATCCTTGTAAACATAGTCCATATTATATATCAATAAAGCTTGTCCATCTTGACTATAGCCCTTGAAAGTTATCGAAAAGGCATCTCTATAACCAATAACTTTATCATTCTTATTTGAATTATTCCCCTTTCTATATTTCTCAAAATCAATAAGTAGCGTATATTTCATAAGTTTAGATAAGGCTTTTTCGGATAGTTTCTGACTATGTTCAAAAACGATCATTCCAGTATTCCCACACTCTTGGTAGGATAGTTCAGAGTTCATCAGATTACACTCAAAATAACCAAAAATTTCACAACCACAATGAATAATAAATTCAATTTTAGAAAAATATTCCTTAGTCCATATCATCTTATCTCTCCATTCCTAACTATGCTAGGATAAATTGTTTAAAAGTCGTCAATCAACTTTTAGTGGAATAAATTTTACTTTTAGATATAATGCTAAATTACTCCTAATTTATCTATTAAAATTATATGAAAATTTTATGTATTAAACCAAACTGACAAATCGTCATCAGATACAAAATACTTCCAAGCAACTGTAAATCCATAGAGTTCTTTATATTTTTCAATCCATTCTACATAATATGGAAGTCCAACGGGAGTTTCAGAGACTTCCTGTTCTAGATAAGAATATGGATGAGCCACAATACCTAAATCAATATTATAGACTTGCCAATTATAACCCTCTTTATGCTCACCACCTAAATTATCTATTAATCTTGAACTTCTTAAATCAATATCTGAGCAGATTGTCAACGATTTAAACTTTTCAAAATCTGGATTGAGAGGTTTTATGTAATAAGAAGCTTCCACATAGTATTCTTCATCATTATTTGGATAATGTGCGCCAATGGAAATTTTTATGGGGGAACCATTAAGCTCTAACCAAAAGTTTCCGATTGGCGTTTTTAGGATATCATAAGCTTGCTTTGAGTTTACTATATTTTTAGCTTCTGATAAATCGCAGATAACTCCTTCACTTAATAGACTATTTTGAGTTTCTAAAATTTTTTTGTTTATAGTAGATAGTTTTCGTTCTACTTTTTTTATTTTTTCAAGAGGAAATGGCGGTTTATTGGCTTGTCTCTTGAAAACTTCAGTAACTTGTGCTTCTTTTAAATGAGATTTGTTCCCAACAGGAACTTCTATCCAATCAAATTTCTCTATTGACTCATCAGGACAATAATACACATATTCTTTGTCATTCGGAAAGAATCGAACATTACAAAAATTCAATTCTTTACTTGGTTTCCATAACAACTCTGGTTCTAGGGGTCTTTTTTTAAAATAGTGTGTTTCATCACTATCCCAAAAATCTTTATACATCCATAAATTACAATAGGGGCAAAAATATTCATCATAATCGTCCAAATAACATTGATTAGCACCACATGTCTTACATATAGAATCTTCATCAATAAAACCCTCAAGTTTAACACCATTAACATACAGAGCGTAATCATCCTCTGGTTCATAAACAGTTGTCTCAACGGAATGTGGCTAACAACTCAACCAATCATCAAGTGGCAAAGAATTGATACTATAAATAGTAACTTCATCCCACCTCTCTTTTAGCGATTTACCATCATAAATCCTTGCTTCAAAAAGTTCATCAGCTGTTCGAAATCTTCTACCATCAGGTAAGTCACATAGACCCGCCCAATATGGCAAGAGCTCATTTTCTGAATAACCAATATAGCATATAAAATCCTGATTATCCTTCTCAAAAGAAGAAACTTTAGGGACAGAATTTTGATTTATTTCCTGAGGAATACCTAAAGATACAGATTCCATTTTAAATGAAAAATATCCATTGACGAGTTGAAACTGAATATCATCGTCGTCCATCAGTATTTCAGAGATCCACCACTTGGAAAGGCCATCCATATCTTCCATTAAGAAATCATGCACTCCCTTACACTTTAAATCCCAAATAAGGGAAGGCGAATTGGTATTATTAGTTGTAGTAAAATCTTCCTCAATGGTTAACAAAATGGATTTTTCCTGACTATCATAAGAGAATGATCCAATTAAAAAATCGTGAAAGAAACCGTGTTTTTTCAAATAGTCCGAAATTTCGATAAATTGGGTTAAATACTGTTTACGTTGAGTCCACATACAAACCTCTCAATTTTTATTAACTATAGAATTTAGGTAATTGTAAATAAGGTGACTAAGGAATACAAGTCACAGACTTTTCAGACACACAAGAAAAAGTCTTAACTTCAAATATTTTCATAATCTCTTTCGTTACAAGGTTTTGACGCTTTTACTAGCAAAGGTACATACTCACAAGGAACTTTGGTTGGCTATTGAATCTCTCCCACCTCTTCTTTAACATATCCTTCTACATCTTCAATCTCTACAAATATTGGGTCTAAGTGACACAAGAAATGCCAATCTTCGCTCCCTTTTTTTCTGTAAAGAATCGCTTCACCATCTTCACTTCCGAAAAAGCTTCTGTCGATTTCATATCCTCGGCTTTCTAAGAAGTCTTTTGCTTTACAATAGTTCGTTTCTCTTGTTTCGACATAGGCTTTAACTTCATAGTTGTTAACGACATATGCATCGATTTTTGAATAGCCTTCGATTACTTTTTCGTTTGGTTCGGATAGATTCGAGATTTCTTTCCAAATAATGTCTACATCTTCCTTAGAGTCAAACATAAATTTAGAAAAAGGTACAATGTTTCCGTTATAGATAATTTCCATATAGTCTGGTAGGTTTGTAGGATTAAAATACTCCACTTCAAATCCATCTTCTGTTTCTAAAGTATATCCAGGGATTTGTGCTACAAAAGTTTTCCCATCTTCTATGGAATCAAATGTGACTAAATCTTTAGAATAATCATTTTGGTACAATTCCAATATAACCATCGATAATCTCTCCATTTCCATTATCAGGCTAATGTAAATAAGCACGTCACCTGACCAATTCAGGCTCTCTGTATCATCTCGTCATATTTCCTACTTACTTTACGAGTCCTATACCATGGGCGGAGCATCTACTTCTACTTCGCTGATGCCTCAGCTCGTACAAGCAGTGATACCGCCTCAACATGGTTTGTCGTGTCACTCTTTGCAGTGATGATACTTGGCAACTTGCCCCCTCTTTCCATGATAGAGGGAGCATTTCTCAAATACTTTGGGATTCCTGTGGCTTTCACATGGTTTATGTCTACAAAAACTTTTGATGGTAAAAAGCCTTATGGATTTTTGAAGTCTGTCATTGCTTATGCACTGCGACCAAAGCTGACCTATGCAGGAAAAAAAGTAACGCTTGGCAGAAACCAGCCACAAGAAGCCATTACAGCAGTTAGGAGTGAATTTTATGGCATATCCAATTAAATACATTGAAAACAATCTCGTCTGGAATAAAGACGGGGAATGTTATGCTTACTATGAGCTTGTTCCTTACAATTACTCATTTCTAAGTCCAGAACAGAAAATACAAGTGCATGATTCTTTCAGACAGCTTATCGCACAAAATCGTGATGGCAAAATTCATGCTTTACAAATCAGTACAGAATCCAGCATACGTTCTGCACAAGAGCGTTCCAAAAATGAAGTCACTGGCAAGCTCAAAGCGGTTGCCTATGACAAAATCGACCAACAGACAGACGCTTTAATATCCATGATTGGCGAAAATCAAGTGAACTACCGTTTCTTTATCGGCTTTAAGTTGCTTCTCAACGATCAGGAGTTTTCTATGAAAAGTCTTACCGTTGAAGCAAAAAATGCTTTGTCTGATTTTGTCTATGATGTGAACCATAAGCTGATGGGCGATTTTGTTAGTATGAGTAATGATGAAATCCTGCGTTTTCAGAAGATGGAAAAGCTCTTAGAAAATAAAATCTCTCGTCGTTTCAAAATCCGCAGGTTAGATAAGGACGACTTCGGCTATCTGATTGAACACCTTTACGGACAGACAGGCACTGCCTATGAAGAGTATGAGTACCATCTATCAAAGAAAAAGCTGGATAATGAAACGCTGATTAAATACTATGACTTGATTAAGCCTACTCGCTGTTTGGTGGAAGAAAAACAGCGATATTTGAAAATCCAGCAGGAAGATGAAACCGTCTATGTAGCTTACTTTACCATTAACAGCATTGTCGGAGAACTGGACTTCCCGTCCTCTGAAATCTTCTACTACCAGCAACAGCAATTTACATTCCCGATTGATACGTCAATGAATGTGGAAATTGTAGCGAATCGTAAAGCCCTATCTACTGTCCGCAATAAAAAGAAAGAACTGAAAGACTTGGATAACCACGCTTGGCAAAGTGATAATGAAACCAGCTCCAATGTGGCGGAAGCTCTGGAAAGTGTGAATGAGCTGGAAACCAATTTAGACCAAAGCAAGGAATCTATGTACAAGCTGTCTTATGTGGTAAGGGTATCAGCAAATGATCTTGACGAACTCAAACGTCGTTGTAATGAAGTGAAAGATTTTTATGACGATTTAAGCGTAAAACTGGTACGACCATTTGGGGATATGCTCGGCTTACATGAAGAATTTTTACCTGCCAGCAAGCGTTATATGAATGATTATATTCAATACGTGACCTCTGATTTCCTCGCTGGTTTAGGTTTTGGTGCTACTCAAATGCTGGGGGAAAATGAGGGGATTTATGTTGGCTACAGCTTAGATACTGGACGCAATGTCTATCTGAAACCTGCTCTTGCCAGTCAAGGGGTTAAGGGTTCAGTAACCAATGCGTTAGCGTCGGCTTTTGTTGGTTCGCTGGGTGGTGGTAAATCCTTTGCGAATAACCTTATCGTCTATTATGCGGTGCTTTATGGGGCACAAGCAGTGATTGTAGACCCAAAAGCAGAACGTGGCAGATGGAAAGAAACCTTGCCAGAGATTTCCCATAAAATCAATATCGTCACTCTGACTTCTGATGAGAAAAACAAAGGCTTACTTGACCCTTATGTGATTATGAAAAATCCCAAAGATTCTGAATCACTGGCTATTGATATTCTGACATTCCTTACGGGGATTTCCTCTCGTGATGGGGAACGCTTCCCAATCCTTAGAAAAGCCATTCGTGCAGTAACCAATAGTGAAGTACGAGGGTTGATGAAAGTGATTGAGGAATTACGGGTTGAGAATACGCCACTAAGTACCAGTATAGCCGACCATATCGAAAGTTTTACAGACTATGACTTTGCACATTTATTATTCAGTAATGGTTATGTGGAGCAGTCTATCAGCTTAGAAAAACAACTGAACATTATACAGGTTGCGGACTTGGTACTTCCCGACAAGGAAACTTCCTTTGAGGAATATACCACTATGGAGCTTTTATCCGTTGCTATGCTGATTGTCATTAGTACCTTTGCTTTAGACTTTATCCATACAGACCGAAGCATTTTCAAGATTGTAGATTTAGACGAAGCATGGAGCTTTTTACAGGTAGCACAAGGAAAAACACTATCTATGAAGCTGGTTCGGGCTGGTCGTGCTATGAACGCTGGGGTATATTTCGTGACCCAAAATACAGACGACCTCTTAGATGAAAAACTGAAAAATAACCTCGGCTTAAAATTTGCATTTCGTTCCACTGACCTTAACGAGATTAAAAAGACCTTAGCCTTTTTTGGTGTAGACCCAGAGGACGAAAACAATCAGAAGCGATTGCGTGATTTGGAAAACGGGCAATGCCTTATCAGTGATTTATATGGTCGTGTCGGTGTGATACAGTTCCACCCTGTATTTGAAGAACTGCTCCATGCCTTTGATACCAGACCACCTGTGCGAAAAGAGGTGTAAATGTGAAACCATCAATAGTAAACAGAATAAAATCAAACTGGACGCTGAAACGTCTAGGTAAAGTGGCAATGACAGTGGCTTTCACACTTGTGATTGCCATTTTTCTTTTAGCCATGCTGGGAACGGTGGTTCAAGCTGCGGGCTTGGTAGATGATACGGTCAATGTGGCAAATGAATACAGCCGATACCCACTTGAAAACTATCAACTGGATTTTTATGTGGATAATAGCTGGGGCTGGCTTCCGTGGAACTGGTCGGACGGGATTGGAAAACAGGTCATGTATGGACTATATGCCATTACCAATTTTATTTGGACAATCAGTTTGTATGTTTCCAATGCGACAGGTTACTTAGTACAGGAAGCCTATTCCTTAGACTTCATTTCCGCTACAGCAGATTCCATTGGTAAGAATATGCAGACCTTAGCTGGTGTGAGTGCAAACGGATTTTCAACAGAGGGTTTCTATGTTGGATTCCTCTTACTCTTGATTTTGGTTCTTGGGGTTTATGTTGCCTATACGGGACTGATAAAGAGAGAAACCACAAAGGCAATTCATGCCATTATGAATTTTGTGCTGGTGTTTATCCTATCGGCTTCCTTTATTGCCTACGCTCCCGACTACATTAAAAAAATCAATGACTTTTCATCAGACATCAGTAATGCCAGTTTATCACTTGGCACGAAGATTGTCATGCCCCATTCCGATAGTCAAGGCAAGGACAGCGTGGACTTAATCAGAGATAGCCTGTTTTCCATACAGGTTCAGCAACCGTGGCTACTGCTTCAATACAACAGTTCAGACATTGAAAGTATCGGTATTGACCGTGTGGAAAGCCTGCTCTCCACCAGCCCAGATTCCAACAATGGCGAAGACAGAGAAAAAATTGTTGCGGAAGAAATTGAAGACAGAAGCAATACCAATCTAACCATTACAAAGACCATTAACCGTTTAGGTACAGTCTTCTTCCTATTTGTCTTCAATATTGGGATTTCCATATTTGTATTCCTATTAACAGGAATCATGATTTTCTCGCAGGTACTTTTTATCATCTATGCTATGTTTCTGCCTGTGAGCTTTATTTTAAGCATGATTCCATCATTTGATGGTATGTCAAAACGAGCCATAACAAAGCTCTTTAATACCATTTTGACACGAGCTGGAATCACATTGATTATTACGACAGCATTTAGTATTTCAACCATGCTCTATACCTTATCGGCTGGTTATCCGTTCTTTTTGATTGCTTTTCTACAGATTGTGACCTTTGCAGGAATCTACTTCAAGCTGGGCGATTTAATGAGTATGTTTTCTCTACAGAGTAACGATTCTCAAAGTGTGGGAAGTCGTGTGATGAGAAAACCTCGTATGCTTATGCACGCTCACATGCACCGTCTACAGCGGAAACTTGGACGTTCCATGACTACTCTAGGAGCTGGGTCTGCCATTGTTACAGGTAAAAAAGGACAGTCGGGTTCGGGGAGTTCTGCAAGGACACAAGCAGATCACTCCCGACCAGACGGAAAGGAAAAATCAACACTTGGAAAACGTATCGGTCAAACCATCGGTACAGTAGCTGATACCAAAGACAGAATGGTAGACACTGCTAGTGGTTTGAAAGAACAGGTTAAAGATTTGCCGACCAATGCAAGATATGCAGTATATCAAGGAAAATCCAAAGTAAAAGAGAATGTCCGTGATTTAACCAGTAGTATTTCTCAAACCAAAGCGGACAGAGCCAGTGGACGCAAGGAACAGCAGGAACAAAGGCGAAAAACCATTGCGGAGCGTCGCTCTGAAATGGAACAGGTCAAACAGAAAAAACAGCCAGCTTCTTCCGTTCATGAAAGACCAGCCACTAAGCAAGAACAATCTCATGATGGACAGACTTCAAGGCAAACAACTGTACAGGCTTCCTATAGGGAATCTCAACAAGCCAAACAAGAGCGTCCAGCAGTTAAGTCCGATTTTTCAAGTCCAAAAGTGGAACGCCAAGGCAATACCGTTCAAGAAAAAACCGTTCAAAAGCCAGCAACTTCAACCACTACAGCAGATAGAACTTCACAACGTCCAATCACAAAAGAACGTCCGTCTACTGTTCAAAGAGTACCACTACAAAATACAAGAAGTAGACCACCAATCAAAACCGCCACCATTAAGAAAGTCGGTAAGAAACCATGAAGTTGAAAACTTTAGTGATTGGTGGTTCTGGATTATTCTTGATGGTCTTCTCACTGCTTCTGTTTGTTGCCATTTTATTTTCAGATGAACAGGACAGCGGAATTTCCAATATTCATTATGGAGGTGTGAATGTTTCCGCAGAAGTGCTGGCTCATAAGCCTATGGTAGAAAAATATGCCAAAGAATATGGCGTTGAAGAATATGTCAACATACTTCTTGCGATTATACAGGTGGAATCGGGCGGTACTGCGGAAGATGTTATGCAGTCCTCGGAATCCCTCGGTCTTCCACCTAATTCATTGAGTACAGAAGAATCCATTAAGCAAGGTGTGAAGTATTTCAGTGAATTATTAGCCAGTAGCGAAAGGCTCAGTGTAGATTTAGAATCGGTTATCCAGTCCTACAATTATGGTGGTGGTTTCTTAGGGTATGTGGCTAATCGTGGAAATAAATATACCTTTGAACTGGCTCAAAGTTTCTCAAAAGAGTATTCAGGTGGCGAAAAAGTGTCTTACCCCAATCCCATAGCCATACCTATCAATGGGGGCTGGCGATACAACTATGGCAATATGTTTTATGTGCAACTGGTAACGCAGTATCTTGTCACAACAGAGTTTGATGATGATACGGTACAAGCCATCATGGACGAAGCACTGAAATATGAGGGCTGGCGATACGTTTACGGTGGAGCTTCCCCGACTACTTCTTTTGATTGTAGCGGACTGACACAATGGACGTATGGAAAAGCTGGAATTAACTTACCACGAACCGCACAACAGCAATATGATGTGACCCAGCATATCCCACTATCGGAAGCACAAGCTGGCGATTTGGTTTTCTTTCATTCTACCTATAACGCTGGCTCTTATATTACTCATGTTGGGATATACCTTGGCAATAACCGTATGTTTCATGCAGGCGACCCAATCGGTTATGCCGACTTAACAAGCCCCTACTGGCAACAGCATTTAGTGGGAGCAGGACGAATCAAACAATGAGAAAGGAAGATTTAATGATGAAATTTAGAAAAAATCAGAATAAAGAAAAACAGATACCAAAGGAAAAGAAACCTCGTGTCTATAAGGTCAATCCTCATAAAAAGGTTGTGATTGCCTTGTGGGTACTTTTAGGGCTTAGTTTCAGCTTTGCGATATTCAAGCACTTTACAGCTATAGATACTCATACTATTCACGAAACAACTATCATAGAAAAGGAATACGTTGATACTCATCATGTAGAAAATTTTGTAGAGAACTTTGCGAAAGTCTACTATTCATGGGAGCAATCCGATAAGTCCATTGATAATCGAATGGAAAGTCTAAAAGGCTATCTGACAGATGAACTTCAAGCTCTCAATGTTGATACAGTACGCAAAGATATTCCTGTATCGTCTTCTGTAAGAGGATTTCAGATATGGACGGTAGAGCCAACTGGCGACAATGAGTTTAATGTAACCTACAGTGTAGACCAGCTCATTACAGAGGGAGAAAATACAAAGACCGTCCACTCTGCTTATATAGTGAGTGTCTATGTAGATGGTTCTGGAAATATGGTACTGGTTAAGAATCCGACCATTACCAACATACCTAAGAAATCAAGTTATAAACCAAAAGCCATTGAAAGTGAGGGGACGGTTGATTCCATTACAACCAATGAAATCAATGAGTTTTTAACGACGTTCTTCAAGCTCTATCCTACAGCGACAGCCAGTGAACTTTCCTACTATGTGAATGACGGGATATTAAAACCAATCGGAAAAGAGTACATCTTTCAAGAACTGGTAAATCCTATTCACAATCGTAAGGATAATCAAGTCACGGTATCGCTGACAGTGGAGTATATCGACCAGCAGACCAAAGCAACGCAGGTATCTCAATTTGATTTGGTACTTGAAAAGAACGGGAGTAATTGGAAGATTATAGAATAACAAATATTGGTACATTATTACAGCTATTTTGTAATCACGTACTCTCTTTGATAAAAAATTGGAGATTCCTTGACAAATATGCTCTTACGTGCTATTATTTAAGTATCTATTTAAAAGGAGTTAATAAATATGCGGCAAGGTATTCTTAAATAAACTGTCAATTTGATAGTGGGAACAAATAATTGGATGTCCTTTTTTAGGAGGGCTTAGTTTTTTGTACCCAGTTTAAGAATACCTTTATCATGTGATTCTAAAGTATCCGGAGAATATCTGTATGCTTTTTATGCCCTTTTGGGCTTTTGAATGGAGGAAAATCACATGAAAATTATTAATATTGGAGTTTTAGCTCATGTTGATGCGGGAAAAACTACCTTAACAGAAAGCTTATTATATAACAGTGGAGCGATTACAGAATTAGGAAGCGTGGACAAAGGTACAACGAGGACGGATAATACGCTTTTAGAACGTCAGAGAGGAATTACAATTCAGACAGGAATAACCTCTTTTCAGTGGGAAAATACGAAGGTGAACATCATAGACACGCCAGGACATATGGATTTCTTAGCAGAAGTATATCGTTCATTATCAGTTTTAGATGGGGCAATTCTACTGATTTCTGCAAAAGATGGCGTACAAGCACAAACTCGTATATTATTTCATGCACTTAGGAAAATGGGGATTCCCACAATCTTTTTTATCAATAAGATTGACCAAAATGGAATTGATTTATCAACGGTTTATCAGGATATTAAAGAGAAACTTTCTGCCGAAATTGTAATCAAACAGAAGGTAGAACTGTATCCTAATATGTGTGTGACGAACTTTACCGAATCTGAACAATGGGATACGGTAATAGAGGGAAACGATGACCTTTTAGAGAAATATATGTCCGGTAAATCATTAGAAGCATTGGAACTCGAACAAGAGGAAAGCATAAGATTTCATAATTGTTCCCTGTTCCCTGTTTATCACGGAAGTGCAAAAAACAATATAGGGATTGATAACCTTATAGAAGTGATTACGAATAAATTTTATTCATCAACACATCGAGGTCAGTCTGAACTTTGCGGAAAAGTTTTCAAAATTGAGTATTCGGAAAAAAGACAGCGTCTTGCATATATACGTCTTTATAGTGGCGTACTGCATTTGCGAGATTCGGTTAGAATATCGGAAAAGGAAAAAATAAAAATTACAGAAATGTATACTTCAATAAATGGTGAATTATGTAAAATCGATAAGGCTTATTCCGGGGAAATTGTTATTTTGCAGAATGAGTTTTTGAAGTTAAATAGTGTTCTTGGAGATACAAAGCTATTGCCACAGAGAGAGAATTGAAAATCCCCTCCCTCTGCTGCAAACGACTGTTGAACCGAGCAAACCTCAACAAAGGGAAATGTTACTTGATGCACTTTTAGAAATCTCCGACAGTGACCCGCTTCTGCGATATTATGTGGATTCTGCGACACATGAAATCATACTTTCTTTCTTAGGGAAAGTACAAATGGAAGTGACTTGTGCTCTGCTGCAAGAAAAGTATCATGTGGAGATAGAAATAAAAGAGCCTACAGTCATTTATATGGAAAGACCGTTAAAAAAAGCAGAGTATACCATTCACATCGAAGTTCCACCGAATCCTTTCTGGGCTTCCATTGGTTTATCTGTATCACCGCTTCCGTTGGGAAGTGGAATGCAGTATGAGAGCTCGGTTTCTCTTGGATACTTAAATCAATCATTTCAAAATGCAGTTATGGAAGGGATACGCTATGGCTGTGAACAAGGATTGTATGGTTGGAATGTGACGGACTGTAAAATCTGTTTTAAGTATGGCTTATACTATAGCCCTGTTAGTACCCCAGCAGATTTTCGGATGCTTGCTCCTATTGTATTGGAACAAGTCTTAAAAAAAGCTGGAACAGAATTGTTAGAGCCATATCTTAGTTTTAAAATTTATGCGCCACAGGAATATCTTTCACGAGCATACACCGATGCTCCTAAATATTGTGCGAACATCGTAGACACTCAATTGAAAAATAATGAGGTCATTCTTAGTGGAGAAATCCCTGCTCGGTGTATTCAAGAATATCGTAGTGATTTAACTTTCTTTACAAATGGACGTAGTGTTTGTTTAACAGAGTTAAAAGGGTACCATGTTACTACCGGTGAACCTGTTTGCCAGCCCCGTCGTCCAAATAGTCGGATAGATAAAGTACGATATATGTTCAATAAAATAACTTAGTGTATTTTATGTTGTTATATAAATATGGTTTCTTGTTAAATAAGATGAAATATTTTTTAATAAAGATTTGAATTAAAGTGTAAAGGAGGAGATAGTTATTATAAACTACAAGTGGATATTGTGTGCTGAGAGCTTTCTTCTATACTAATAGACGAAAGGGTGTGAAAATGATTTTTAAATGATACTGTGGAACGGAACAGTAGCCCTAGTATTGACTACTGTCGTTTCTATTCATATTGGCTATTCTAGGACTGAGATGAAAAAATCTATAAATGCTCAGAATAAAATTGAACCCGCAAATCTCCCCAAAACAATGGTGAGTCATGTACTTGTATTATTCCGAAAAAATACACCTCTGGTGCAGTGAGACAAATTGGTGTATCTTATAGTGGCTTCGTAGATGAAAGCTATACTCTACTATCACTCTTTGATGATGTAGAACAAATTGAAAAAGATAATAGACTTCAGACAGCTATTGATGTTGTCAGAGAACAGTTTGGTTTTTTAGCCATACAAAAAGGAACCGTCCTAACTGAAGGTTCCAGAAATATTGAACGCAGTAAACTTATCGGTGGTCATTCCGCGGGTGGATTGGAGGGATTAAAATGAAACAAGAAAAAAATACAGTACAATTTTCAGAAATCCGTAGCAAAGGATGTAATGATATTGAAATGCTTGAAAGATTTTTACATGGAATCGTTGAAACAGCAACTTCAAAACTTCGTCAGAGAAAACTCAAAACAACTGAAATATCGATACGACTAGTACATGCTAAATCTGAAAACCGATTACCATTGGAATTTACATTTAGCATTAAGCCAACAAGCTCATCTGTGATAATCTATACTGAGGTAATCAATCGCTTTAAAGAATGTTACACAGGTGGGGGAATTCAAGGTTTTACGATTCAATTTGATAAAAATACCCTTGCCTCTGCATAGAAAGGATTTGATATGATTGACCGTTCATATTTACCATTTCAATCAGCAAGAGAGTACCAGGATACAAAGATGCAAAAATGGATGGGCTTTTTCCTATCTGAACATGCATCAGCACTCTCTGATGATACAAACAAAGTAACGTACATGTCTGACTTATCACTAGAGAAGAAATTATTACTCCTCAGTCAAGTATACGCCGGGCAGCTACGCACACGCATTCAAGTGATTGAAAAAAACAAGCGTGTTTCCTACACTGGAACAATACCAAGTCTGACCAAAGATTTCATTTTGATAAAAACTACAACAGGTCACATCAATTTGAAATTAAAAGACATTATTAGTATTGAACTTGTCGAGGAGGTGCTCTATGAATCAGCTTGAGTTTCAGCGTAATCACCTACAAATGGACTATTATAGCGAGAGCTACCAAGATTTTGAACGTGACTTCTACCGCTACTCTAACATGAATATTCCATTGACCTTCCTAACTGATGATATCCTAAAAACAATGGCGACTTCACGTAAGAATTACTTTGTCCTCAATAAGGAAAAGTCCAGAGATAACCGCGATCACTTCTTCATATTTGAAGTAAGTACCGTAGATGAGAATCCGCTAATCTATCATTATACATATAAGAAAACTACAATATATTTAGCAGAAAAATAGGAGCAGTTCAATTGACTGTTCCTATTTTTAATATTCATAAAATCTAAAGTCTTTATACTCTTTAACAATGGAGTCGCCAACCAGAACAGACTATACTGACCAGCGACTACCTTAAATTTAATGTTTCAGATTTATTTTCTTATCTCTAATTTCATAAACTACATCTGCTACATTTTCGAGTAATCGTTTATCGTGGGTGATAAACACGATAGTTCCGGTGTACTCCTTCATTAGTATTTCCAAAGCCTCTAAACTTGGTATGTCAAGGAAGTTACTGGGTTCATCCATTATTAGGATGTTATATCTACCCATGAGCATTTTAGCAAGCAACAATTTTATAATTTCTCCACCGCTTAAAACAGATAAACTTTTTCCAATATCGTTCTGTTTGAACCCCATAGATGCTAGCACTGAACGAATTTCTGATATATTGTAGTCACAATCCTTCTGCATAAACTCCATAACATTCTGATTACTGTTGTACTTGTAACCATTCTGTGCAAAGTAACCTATTTTTGCCTTAGGCGAAATAGAAATTCCTTCTTCATGGTTTAAGATCATTTGGATTAAAGTTGTTTTTCCGATTCCATTACCACCAGTTAACGCCACTTTTGCTCCTAACGGAATTTGAAAAGATGCATTTTCAAACAGAGCCTTATCCCCAAATACTTTATTAATTTCTGCACCGACTATAGGGTATGGATTATGGAGCTCCAATGCTTTACTTTGCCTGAAACGAATTCTGCGAATGCCTTCCGGAGCTTCTACTTTTCCTAAGGCCGCAATCCTGTGCTCTAGGGTTTTAGCAGCATTATACATCTTTTTTTCCTTACTTCCTATTGATTTTTGATGAGCTAAACGCCCTCCGTCTTCAGTACTTTTTTTCTTTGAAGAACCTTTTGCCTTCTGTTCTATTTTACGAGCCTGTTTTCGCTTTTCCTCCGCAGCCCTTTCCAATCGGGCACGTTCCGCAATAAATTGTTCGTATTCTGCAGCTTGGCTCTTACGTTCTTCCTCTTTCTGACGAAGATAATCAGAATAGTTTCCCCAATACTCAGTGATTTTGCCATCTTTCAGTTCCCATATTTTATCTACTATTTCATCAAGAAAATAGCGGTCATGGCTAATAACTAACAGTGCACCTGTAAAATATTTTAGCTGTCCTATTAGAAAATCAATTCCTTCACGGTCTAAATGGCTCGTAGGTTCATCCGCTAAAATACCATGAACCTGTGCCGATAAGGCCTGTGCTATTTTAAGCCTTGTTTCTTCACCACCGCTCATAGTCTGTATATTTAATTGCTCAACACCTAGCTTGCCTACAAGTGCAAAATCTTTTTCCTCCTGCAGAGTTACTTCGTCCAACTGGGGAATATAGGCAAGTTCACCCAGACGATTCATTTTACATCCTGGGGGAGTTAATTCTCCTAAAAGTACCCTGAGTAAAGTGCTTTTTCCAGCACCATTTGCTCCTACTAAACCAATACGGTCATAATCATATACTTCTAATTCATTTATATCTAAAACATCGCGTCCTTTGAATTCCACACGAATGTCTTTTGCTTTTAATATTAATTCCATAACATTTCCTCCTGTCTATAATCGCATGCTTTCATTTGCTTGTATGCAGGGAAAACCCTGCGATTTTAGCAGGAAGAGTTACATGAAAATAAGATACATAAATATTCCTCCAATATTGTTTATTTTAAATCTAATTTTCTAACCTCAGTTATCATTTGGCAAACTATAGCAATGCCAATAATTAAAATACCTGATAGTAAAAACCAATGATTTACACCGATTTTATCAGCAAAGAATCCAGAAAGAATTAACCCAATTGGCATAGCAAGTGACATGATACTTCCGATCAAAGAAAATACACGTCCTAAATATTCAGGCTTAATTTTCTCCTGAAAAAGAGCTGTTTGCACACCGCTATAAAATGGCACCGAAAGCCCCATTATTGCACAGCAAACTACGAATATTACAAATCCATTTGGAGGAAGTATTCCCGAAACGGCTAAACTGGTCCCCATTATAAAAAATGAACTTGTTATTAGTAATACATGCTTTTCGAAGCCCCCTAATCTTCCTAATAATAAGCCTCCTGCTAGCATCCCAAATGCAAAGGAAATTTCCGTAATAGAAATATGCACAGGCGTTCCATTAAAGTGTTCCATGCTTATTAAAGGAAATAGTGCATTGATTGGCATATAAACAAAAGTATATAGTGTTCCTAAGAGTAATAAGGCAAACAATCCTTTGTTTTGTCTCAGAACCACAACTCCTTCTTTCATCTCCCTTATGAAATTTGGTTCTAAACTTTGCACTTGATTACCCAGCTTAGGTATACGTACAATTGCTACCGTAATAGATGCAATCACAGCACCCAATACGTCGATGGCAATAATAGCATTTAAATCCCAAACGGAGTATAAGAGTGCTGCAACTGCCGGACTAACAATATAGCTTATAGACTGCAAAGACTGACTATAGCCTGCGCATTTCGTTAGCTGTTCTTCTGGTACTAAAAGTGGTGTAACCGCATTGAGTGCTGGGGTATGAAAAGCTGTTCCAATGCTACGGATAAACAATACTATCATAATCATCCAGACAGGTAGCTCCATACAGAATGCAACAATAGCAAGCACTGCACCAGCTGCTGCGATAATTAAATCGGCACCAATCATTATCTTCTTCCTATCATGACGATCCACTAGCACACCAATGGCAGGTCCCAAAATCGCATAGGGTAAAAAACCTACTAATGAAGCCATAGACAAGACCATCGCAGATCCTGTTTTTTCTGTAAGGTAAAAAATAATCGCCATTTGCAGGATGGCACTAGTGATTAATGATACTGCTTGCCCTGCCCATATTGCATAAAATTTTCGTTTCCAATTGTTGTATTTTTCCATTTATATTATCTCCTGCATATTATTTTGCTTGAATTTCTATTTTGAATAGCATTCTAGGCAATAAAAAATGCAGGCCAAACCCCACAATGTGGCTTTTGGTCTGCATACATACAATTTGGAAACATTCATATTAAAGACATAGTTAAATAAAGGTATAGTTAAATAACCAATATCCTCACCGTAACTAATGAATGCTCAATATCGTATAAATAAGCACAACAAAAAAGCCTATCATCGGGTATAGATTCTGCTTTTTTTATTGCCAGCTTATCTTAAACGCATTGAGGCTGTCATAGTTTCGGTTCCTCCTACATCTTTGTTTATATCAATTTATAGTATAACACAACAAGATGATATGTTCAATATAAAAGTTATGGAATGAGACTCATACTTCCAATTCGATGCCAGATTTAAAGGATATGACGAAGTTTTCTTCATAGACTGTAACGCTCTGGATTATCTTCCTTAGTAGCAAGCGATTAGCTTTCACAAAATCTTCTGTTTGTAGTTTTAAAAATTCATCAGGATTTTCTAACTCAACCTCAAAATATTTCATTTTACATTCCCTCATTTCATTTATTGATAAATTGAGTTTGCAAAAAAGAGTGGACAATTTTTGTCTACTCTTAACCTTTAAAATAGTTTTTTTTAATCGATTTGAAGTTGCCTAAATTATTACTTATTCGGTAAAATGAAGTATTGCTTTCAACAGATTTCCTTCAACTACACTTCACTTGATTCAAACAAGGTGGGTACATTTCTATTCCCACAAACTCCTTGTCAATGGAAACAAACACGTACCCACAGGGTAAATGGAAATAGAAACTGATAATTTCTAGCTATCACTTCTACTCATTCCAAAAATTTTCTCACTCTGATACTTACCCACCATAAAGCAAAAAGCCTTGCAATCAAGGCTTTCATTATCCCTTTCGTTCAAAGGTTTCTAAGCTTTTACGAGCAGAGCGACACACTCAGCGGTTCGCTATCTCCGTTCTGTCTGCGTGCTAGCACTTGTCAATCACGGACAGCTATCGCATGGGCGGAAGTAAATGCTAATCTTCGTCGTTTTACTCCTTGACTAGCAAACTTACCGCCTCAACATGTCCTGTATGTGGAAATAAAACACGATTAAAGATAAGGGAAGATACTGAATTAAAAAAATTCCCCCTCTATTGTCCGAAATGCAGACAAGAAAATTTAATTGAAATAAAGCAGTTCAAAGTAACTGTGATTACAGAGCCAGACGCAAAGACGCAGAGCCGATAAAATGAGATTAATACAATCTCATTTTATCGGCTCTTTCCGTTATGTATGGATTCTTTTAATTAGTCTTCGATGTTTCTTGCTTCGTTGATACCGCTGGCTAAAGATTCCATTAAGGATAGTTCTTTGTCTGTAAAGCTATCCATGTATTTCTCTATCTGTAATCGTCGGGTGCTTTTTACCAAGTTATTAGCAGGTAAGAAAAATTCATCAACGGAAACATGAAGTAACGATACAAGGTCATAAAGAACTTGTATGCTGGGGTGTTGCCCTTTATTTTCAATATTAGTTAAGTACCGTGGGTCAATTTCAATCAATGCTCCCACTTGTTCACGAGTTAAACCTCGTTTCAATCGAGCTTCTTTAATGGCTAAACCAAAGGCTCTAAAATCATATTTATCTTCTTTTTTACGCATAGTAGACCACCTCTATACATTTTATTGTTCCTACTGAATTAAAAACAGGTATAGAAAAACGTGTTATATGGTTTATAGGTTTATATTTAATAAAAAGCACTACTAAACGCCAATAAAAAAAACCGTTATATGGTAGTGCTATTTACGCTGTTAAAATATTGTATATTACTTCCAAATGGCGGTTTGTTGGAGGTCAACGTCGCCATGAAGTACATCATATACAATAAATTTCCTTACATTGGGTTCTTGTCAAAAAAAGTCGTCTATCTGCAATAGATAAGTACGTCCACCAATGTGGTTTTATAAATCATATAGATAGAATAACAGAAGCATGTAAACAGAGAAATAAATCTGTTTATATGCTTTTTTGGCTATTCAGAACTTTTTTACAAAGTTTATTTATCAGTAATGCAACAAATCCCCCTTTCACATTGGGACTAAGAGTGAAAGGAGATAAACGAGCAAGGCTCACTTCCTTTCCTAGACAGAAAGGGGGTGAGAAACATGAAACCATCTTCTTTTCAGACCACAATAGAAAATCAGTTTGACTATATCTGTAAACGTGCTATGGAAGACGAGCGAAAGAATTATATGCTTTATCTTTCAAGGATTGCAAAGCGTGAGGTGTCCTTTTCGGATGTTGGCGATTATCTTGTTAGCCAGTTTGCGACAACAGATAACTATTCAACTGACTTTCAGATTTTTACACTCAATGGGTTATCAGTAGGCGTTGAAAATGATTTGTTGAGTGAAGCATTACGTGAGTTGCCAGACAAGAAACGTGAAATTCTACTGCTGTTTTACTTTATGGACATGAGCGATTCAGAAATTGCAGACCTGTTGAAATTGAACCGTTCTACTGTCTATCGGCATAGAACCAGTGGACTAGCCTTAATTAAAAAGTTTATGGAGGAATTTGAAGAATGAAAACACAATATCCTATGATTCCCTTTCCTCTCATTGTAAAGGCAACAGATGGCGATACCGAAGCGATTAACCAGATTCTACATCATTACAGAGGGTACATAACGAAGCGTTCCCTACGACTTATGAAAGATGAATATGGCAATCAAAGTATGGTCGTTGATGAAGTCTTACGTGGAAGAATGGAAACCAGACTGATTACAAAGATTTTGTCATTTGAAATTAAGTAATATCCTCTCTCCTTTCGTGGAAGCGTGCTAAACCATTCCACGCTTCCCGAACAGGGAGGTTTGTTATTCCACCAAAGCATATTGAGCTTTCAATGTGTTTTGATAGGCTAACGAGCCATTGTTCTTTGAAAACTGAATAAAAGTAATCGAATACGTTTCGATAAGAAAAGAGCCAACGGAACTAACCGCCATGACCTATCTTATAAAGATAGCGAGCGATTCATGTTAGTGATCCGAGAAGCAATCTTTAGCAGGATTGCCTGCAACGACATTCTTATCGTGATAATGATACTCCCATACAGTCAATAGTCCGAGCGTGATAAAACCGTCGCAGGCAATGAGTATGGCTACATGAGAACCATGCAGGGGTGGAACTCCCGTGAGCTTTGCTAAAGCTGTTCGATTGCTGGTAAAACAACTTTTATGAAATCCAAATAAGTGATTTGGAAAGGAGGATTTTATGAAGCAGACTGACATTCCTATTTGGGAACGTTATACCCTAACCATTGAAGAAGCGTCAAAATATTTTCGTATTGGCGAAAACAAGCTACGACGCTTGGCAGAGGAAAATAAAAATGCAAATTGGCTGATTATGAATGGCAATCGTATTCAGATTAAACGAAAACAATTTGAAAAAATTATAGATACATTGGACGCAATGAATAGTTTACACTAAATATAAAAAAAAATTATAAAATAATTATTTTTTAAAATAAGAGGAGAACTCATATTTTTATTTAACAATGAATATATCACACTAAACCAGATAGAATATACAAGTTAATTTGTACCGAAATTACTATATATTATAAGAAAAATAGAAACTCTAAAGCATTCTGTACACTTTAATTTTAATTCATCTCTTTTTGTTTCTAATACAGAGTATTGAGACTGGATTATAAGCACATCAACAAAAAACTCTATTCAAACCTACCTTTGAATAAAGTCTTTTAACTATCTAAAAAGTTCACATTTTATGCTTATTTATGGAGTTAATGAAGCGCCAACTAAATCCTAGAACCAACATCAGATTGATGAAAAAGTACACAGCCGTAAAACTAGTTAAACCATGTTGTCTGATATCATCAAAATATAAACTAGGTTCAGTAAAGAACAGATAAATTCCATAGACCTCCACGAAAATAAGAAAACTGATAAAACCAATAAGGAAAAGTCCACTGGCAATAAGAAAGAGT
Organism: Streptococcus sp. CF7_Ac1-12; assembly: GCF_024295905.1. Lineage (GTDB taxonomy): Bacteria > Bacillota > Bacilli > Lactobacillales > Streptococcaceae > Streptococcus > Streptococcus mitis_AP. Next base: position 104,168 of record NZ_JANCPG010000003.1, read on the forward strand.
CTCCATAAAAGAATGAGAATTCCTCCTACTGCTAAAAAAATTACTGGGATAAGGAGCAAATCATTCATGACTTTCTCCTTTCTAATCAATCAACTGACGATAATGGGTGGCAAGAGAGGAATCAAACTCTTCTAATTTTTGAACTAAGTCCAAATACTCTTCTTTTTCATGTTCTTCAAAGTCCACACCTTGATGATTCTGAAGAGCGATTTCCAATTGACTAGTGAGCTCTCGTTTAGAAAAACTGTAATCCCCTGTCACTTCCTCATAATGTTCCTTTAACTCCTTGTAGGCTTGGTATTCTTCAGGTGTTTGAAATCCCTGTACCAAAGCCTCTTCTAATTGATAATAGGTATCTTCCATCATAATCGTTACCTCGTTTCTTTCTATCTTTATTTTACCGCGCTTTTCTTTTCTTGTCCGCTATTTATATCTATTTTTTAATCTAATTCAAAAGAAAGTTGTTCTTGCTTTTCTTTTCCTTTTTCGTGGAATTGTCGTAAGGCCTGATCAATAATATCTAAATCCGTTTCTGTTTCAATCAATGGCGCGAGTACATCGTATTCGGCCTTTTTAGTTTGATAATCCTCTTCCTTTGGAAAATTTTTCTCAATTTCTACCTTAGCAGTAGTCCATTTATCCTTTAATTCATCCAATAAGTTCTGAGTTTTCACTTGGTCATCTTTAATGTGGTCTATCGTATGCTGAAGCCTTTGAATTGTCCCCAAAGGAGAATACAAATCCAAACTGACAGAATACTGATTTTCTCCTACAATCTTAACAGAGAAGGTTTCAGGAAGAGGCTGATTCGTTGGTAGACTAAGCATTTTAATGTCAAATCCTCGATAACTTGCTAGGGTTCGAAATTCTTTGCTGTCAGTTTGATTATGACGGATAAGACGGTGTAGGGATTCACCTGCTTCAGCTCGTTGCTCAAAAACTTGTTTACCTATCGTCATAGAAAATGATTGGTCTTTCGACATTTCAGACTGTTGAATGTCGCCTTCATACTTGCTTAATCGTTTCTCAAGAATGGGCATATTTTCTTCACAGTAAGAGATTGTATGACGATAGTGATCCTTGCTGCGTTGAAAGGCGCGTCTTTGATTTTCTAATAGAGTTAGATCATTCTCTAGTTCCATCTTATATTTGAGATAAGGATTACCTGTTGCTAGTGCCTTAAAATCAGAAGCTGTCATAGTCTGTTCATCAATATCTTCCGCAGCACGAATCGGCTCCTTAGAAGTCATAATCTGCTTAATATAACGGAGTTTGTTCTCCTGAGTTGCCCATAGATAATTATCAAACGAACCTTTGGTAATATAGTGGTAAATATCCACTTCCTTGTTTTCATTTCCCTGTCGGATAATACGTCCATTACGTTGCTGAATGTCACTTGGTCTCCACGGTACATCCAGATGGTGAACTGCTTTCATCTTGCTCTGAACATTTAAACCTGTTCCTCCTTTTTCAGTTGAGGCAAGAAGAACCCGAACCTCTCCTGCATTAACCTTTCGAGACAAGCTATTCTTCTTTTCATCACTATTGGCATCATGTACAAAGGCAATTTCCATACTAGGGATTCCTCTATCAACTAATAAAGCCTTAATCTCAGAATAAACATCAAAGCCATTATCTTTTTTCTTAGGTGTGCCAATATCTGAAAAAATCATCTGAGTAGCCTTATTTTCCATTCCCTCACGATAAATTCTTTCAACATTATCCACTACCTGAAGCAGTTTATGATTGTCTGCTAGACTATAACTAGAGTCCAATAAACGCATATCAATAGCTAGTTTCCGCGCCTCACCCGTAATCTTCAACATGTTATCCTGGCTCGGATCAACTGTTCCACATTTGACCATATCTGACCTCATAACTAATTCTTCTAAATAGAGTTTCTGGTTTTCAGTTAACTCACTCTCAATAGGGATAATATGAGCTTCTGGAACAGGTAAATCCAACATATCTTGTGTTTGAATGTCGGCTGTTTCTTTATAGATTTTCATCAACTCAGGTAGATTGACAAACTTTTTAAATCGTTTCTTAGGTTGGTACTTATCCCCTGTAGGAGCTAATTCCATAGAGTTTTGAATTTCTCCAAAAGCACCTACCCAAGAGTCAAAATAATCAACTTGATAGCGTTTTAAGATATCTGGTTGAATGTAGTTCATCATAGTATATAACTCACTAATAGAATTGGAAACAGGTGTTCCTGTCGCAAAGACAATGTTTTTAAAATCATGTTCTTCCTGAATCTGTCGAACCTTCATTTCCATATCCACATTCTTCTTAGACGTTGTATTGGTAATCCCTGCTACATTTCCAAGTCCAGTAATTGGACGTATATTTTTAAAGTGATGTGCTTCATCCACAAAGAGAAAATCAATTCCTAAGTTCTCAAAATCAATAAAACTATCACGATTAAAGCGTTGGAGTTCTTCCAATTGTCTCTCAAGACCACTTATTGATTGCTCTGCTTCTTTAACGGTGTACTTATTTTCAGAATGTGTTTTAATCTCTCGTAGTTCATTGAGTTTGTCCTCGATATAATTCATCTGTCTTTCCTTACTGACAGGGATTTTTTCAAATTGAGAATCCCCAATGACAATGGCATCGTAATCTCCTGTAATGATACGTGACACAAATTGTTTTCTTCTCGCCTTCACAAAATCTTTCTTAGTGGTCACAAAGACTTTTTTAGTAGGGAAAAATTTCATGATTTCTTGGCCAAACTGAGCAGACAAACTAGAGGGCACCACATACAAGGGCTTATGAACCATCCCCAACTCCTTTAATTTAAACCCAGCACCAAGCATGGTCAAGGTCTTTCCTGAACCTACCTCATGAGCTAATAAAGCTCTTTTTTCTTCTACGATTCTTTGAATAGCATTCTCTTGATGAGGACGAAGACTGATGTTTTGTGCCAAGCCATCAATGACTAGATGGCTACCATCATACTCTCGACTAACTGTTCGATTATAAAGACGATTATAGCTTTCCTCAATGACCTGTTGGACTTCTGGATACCGTGAGACAAATTCTTGAAAGAGCTCTTGTAAATGCTGCTCTTTTGCTCTTAGAACAGAGGTTTTTTCCAAATCTGTGATAGTCTTTTTCTTTTCCCCTTCCGTAACAGTCATGGTAATCGTCGGTTGGTTCGAATTAAGTAAATTCTCAAAAATCTTTCTTCCTGTATCATAACGTGACCCACTAACTCCAAGACTACTATCTTTGGCACTTGGATAGCGATAAACAAATGATGTCCTTAAATGAACCTGGCCATCGACAGGATTCACTTCAATGACTTGTTCAACATCTGGCGAAGACAATTCAAATTCACGATTGGTAAAACATTCAAAGGCAAATTTACCATAAACGGATTGAGGAATCCAACGTGACCCTATTTTGAACTCAATATCTGCCAGATGAATCCGTGGAGGGCGAACAGATTCTAACAAATCTAAAGCATGAGACCAGTCAAATTCTTGGTTGTTTTCATCTACTAATAGTTGAACTACTTCTATCTTATTGAGAATATCTCCTGACAAAAACTGGTTCTTAGAAAGATATTTTCTTTCCCCTCTTAAATAACTTTCTGGATCCATTAAAACCTGGTCACCTAACTCATCTAAAATAGCAGCTTGGCTATGTTCGGGATAAATTGATACCATATAGTCTAAATCAACCCCTCTACCATCCGATAAACTGGAGTTTAAGGCATCTAAAGCCGTTGATACTCTTGTAATCACTCTCTCTGGCCTAACCAATGCTTTCTCAAAGGCTAAAGATTTTTTATATTTTACTTTCTGATCTTTAGAATCAATGTATTCATCTTCTAAACTTGCTAGTAAGGAATACTTATCGTCACTATCAAATAAGTTCCGATTGACTGAGGCATTCAAGTATCCAAATTGACTTACAAAGCGGTCATAGTCACGATTCAATTTGCCAAGCAATTCCTGAAAATCTGTTCGACTATAATCTGAATGACGTTGAATTTCAATTAAGGATTGATAGGTCTCTCTCAAATCAACCATGCTCTTAATACGACTAATGTCCTTATCCGATAAGGGACTTTCATAAAAGACAGTTTTTTTGAACAGTCCCTTATATTTCCCTCTTTTACTCGCTTCTTCTGACTTGTAAACATCTAGTGCTTCCTCATCTGTCAAATGAAGTTGCACGTATCGATCTATTTTATGTTCAGACAAAGAACTGTCCCAAGCTTTAAAATCTCCCTTCTCATCTACATAATAACTAATTTCGTCTACTTTTGAACTTTTCCGAATACCATGCGTATCTCGGTAATAAATTTGATTTCCCTCATATCCAAAAGAATAGAGCGCTAAGTCCTCACGTATACGACTTGGGATAGAATTATCCACTTCTTCTTGGATAAAAACAGGTGCTTTCAAAGAATTGTCAATTGGTTTAGGTTCTTCCACATTCTCTAATGCTTCCATAATGTCAGTAGCTAATGTTTCTGATACCCCCTTAACATTGAGGGTTCCTCCATTAAAATTACGTACCTCATATTCACCCAAAACTTGTGTATTGTATTTCCCATCAAAATAAGGATTAATCCAGACACGCTTATCCTCCTCAAAAGAAATAGAGCCATTAAAGACAAGTTCCTCCTCATTAAGATTCTTTGCTTGATCCTTTTGAAAGAAGAGGAGATCTGTGGTAACTCGAGTACCTGCAATCTTTTTAAAAGCCGTATCCGGCAACCGAACTCCCCCTAAAAAATGAGTGTTGGTTTTAATCTCTTGTAAGACATTATCTGTCCGCTTATCCATTGTCCCAATAGATGAGATAATCGACACTTGTCCTCCGTCTCTTACTAAATCAAGTGAGTGTTTGACAAAGTAATCATGAATCATATAAGGTTTATCATAGTTTTTATCGGCAATGCGAAAATTTCCAAACGGAACATTCGTTAAGACTAAATCAAAACTATTATTTTGATAGGGAACTTCTTCAAATCCTCGCACTTCAATATGGACATTTGGATGGAGTTGTTTTGCGATTGCGCCTGTCACACTATCTAATTCAACCCCATAGAGTTCTGATTTAGCTCGTATACTTCTAGGCATAGCCGAAAAGAAGTTCCCAGTCCCCATAGAAGGATCTAATATCCTTCCTCCCTCAAAACCATCATCCAGTAATTTTTGCCAAATCTGGCGAATAATCATTGGGTCTGTATAATAGGCTGTGAGAGAACTTTGTTTCATAGTGGAGTACTCTGATTTACTTACTAAACTCTTAAGAGTTAAACGTTCTGCTTCATACTTTGGATTGAGTTCATCGAAAAATTCATTAGCAAGACCGCCCCAGCCGACATACTTGGCTAGTAGCTCTTGTTCTTCTGGATTCGCTTGTCGTCCCTCTTTTTCTAATCTTTTAACAAGATCAATTGCGGCGATATTCGTTTCAATTTTTTCTCGATTTGTCTTAGGGTAAAAGCCCTCTAAATCATCTGGAAAATCAAAATCTTGAACAGGGACATCCGTCTCTTTTATACCTGAAATTAAAGGTTTTGTTTCCTTATCCTTTTCAATTTCTTCTTCCAGGTAGGAAAACAAATCTATTTCCTGGCTTTCACTTGATGAATCAATCTCAATATCTGAATCTTCTTTTTCAAGTTCTACAAGAGACAATACATGTTCAATCTCTTCCAAACTATTCAAGTATAAGATAGGATTCTCTTCAAATAACTGGTTGGAATCATTGAATAGCTCTAGGCGAACTAAGTCATTTAAGTATGCATTTTCAATCGAAACCAACTGAAATACTTGTCCTTTATAACTTACTTGTGAACCGATTGGATATTCCCTCAAAGCTTCTTCTACAATTTTATCGACATTAGAAAAGGAGTTCGTTTCTTCCGTTTCCTGTTCAATATCACTTGAAGGAGATAAGGATTCCTCTACTTGCTTAGACTTTTCGCTTCTAGCTTTTACATCATCAAAATGAGTAATAATCTTCAGCTTTTGTGTCAGTGGGAGTTGTTGGTAGTTTTCTTCATGATGGACAAGATCCGTAACGGTATCTAAAGTAGCCATCAATTCAGAACCCAAATAGGCTAGAACATCTCCCTCTTTTTCTTCAAAATGAATCTCAAGAACCTCTTTTTTAAGCTCTTTTGAGTCAACCATTAGAAGAAATTCCTCTATATCTCTACTAACACGGTCAGATAGATTATTCGCAACCCGATAGACATTGACTAAATTGACATCCTGATTCTGATGAAATACAAGCTCACTTAATGGTTCTAACTTATCTTTTTCAGACTGGATGTAAAATCGAGTGGAAAGGTTATAGATTGCGACTTCTAGCACCAAGTTTTTCTCAAAATTACTTAATTGAGATAATTTACCTAGACCTGCTTGTCCAAAATTTCTTGTGTAACTTTCTAAATCTTGGTCATTATTTTCAGAACTAGCCTCTAGGAAAGAAACAATATCTTGATGAAACGAATAGACATGAGGTATCTCTTCTATCTTACCCTCTTCAGCCAAAAAACTCTCTACCAAGTCCTGCCATTTCTCATCAAAATGTTGCGCTTGATATCGAAGAAATAGGTCCATTTTCTCCCTATCTTTTGGAATTGTTCCACGAAACATAGCCAATAATTGCATTACTTCCATACTCGCTCCTTTCATCTATACGAAAATAGGAGAATCACATGATTCCCCTACAACTCTATCTCCATTTCAACCTCTTGAGGACTGGTTTCTAAATCACTAGACAAAAGAGAAACGGCATCTGTTCTCATGTAGTAAGTATATAAGTCTTCAAGGTCTTGTTCGTTTTCAATCCCTGTTTCAATACTAATAAGAGCCTGTATAAATTCCTTGTAGTGACTCTCCATCATATCTGAAATCTTTTGTTTCATTTCCATAAATACTGAAGATGGTTCAGTTATACTTGTTTGGTCTATGTCTTGTAAATCCTTTTCTAAGGGATTGCTTCCTTCTTCTACTTCCACTAAATCTGAACGACCATCACCATCAGAATCTGCGCTAAGAGGATTGGTTCCTAGCGCTAATTCTTGAGCATCAGTTAGTCCATCTTGATCCGAATCACGTTGATAAATGGCTTCCATATACTTCCTTCTTTCCTAGTTAATCTTTTTTCACTCCAATCCTACCAAATATTCCTTGAAAGAAGTATCACAACAAAAAAGAGAACGAGCCAAAACCTCGTTCTCCTTAAAATGATAAAACGTTACGATCAAAGTAAAAAAGATGACTTACAGAACCTGTAAGCCAACTAGTCAGTCGGTTTATTCTGATGTCTGCCACCGCTTGGCCCTTACGTCCAAGATTGCTATCGGATTTCGTTCTGGTGTCCGCCACCGCTTGGACCTTATGTCCAAGATTACTATCAGATTGACCATGAGCCAACCACTCATTTATAGACATATTGTATCTTTAAATAGCTACAAACGCAAGAGAAAAACTTATTTTGGATTTATAAACATACACTATCTTCAGATTGAACTTTTGTTCAAAATAAGCTATAATGAATTTAAGTAGAAACAGGAGGTAGAACAAATGGCTACAATCAGTTTAACACGTGATATAAAACTAACAAACGAAGATGCTCTAAAAATTCTTAATCATAAACCATCTAAAAAGCTACAAGCCGTCTTGAAATCTATTGAATCACAGGACGCTACCGCTCCAACGAAAAATAAACTCATTTCAAAGTATCTGTAAGATGACAATTCAAGTAACACCACTTAAGCAATATCTTGAAAATATTCAAGTGCTAGCCCCTGATAAAACTGAGAAACAAGTTCAGGATCTATTTAAAACTATCATTTTAGAAAATGTTGATTTCAACGGTAATGAAGAGATGTTGACTTATCTATCTGATAAAGCCCCCAATTTTGAAAAACAACATCGTTCTCGTAATTTTATCGTTGAAGAAACTGAAACAAATAACATCATAGGATTCTTTAGTTTATCTCTCAAAGTTGTTGATATTTCTGATTTAGAGAAATCTTTAAAAAAGAAACTCGTCCTAAAAGGGAAAAGTCCCAAAAATATTGATTATCTACCTGTGTTACTTATCGGTCAATTCGGCAAAAACACAAAGCTAAATAAATTATCAGGACAAGAGTTATTTGAAATTGTAATTCAAAAAATTGAAGAATTTCGAGCAATTGTAGGAACTCAGATGGTATTTTTAGATAGTATCAATCATCCTAAAGTCATTCAATTTTATGAACAGTTCGGATTTGTTGCTTACAGTCAATTGATTAAAGACGATCATCAAGTAAGTTATCAGCCTATGGCATTAAATATGTCACTCTATAAAAAATAAGAATCATGTCACCTAAACTGATGACATGATTTTTTTATTTCGTTGTATAGGCAAAACTAATGGCACTATCTGCTTGAGAGATTTTTCTAAAGGTATAGTTAGGATTACCCCCATAGTTTGTCTCAGACACAAGGAAAGAACCATCATCATATACTTTCTATAGCGATAGGTAAAACTTTGATACTATCTCCATCTTTTCCCCCGCTTCACACCGTGCATGCGACTTTCACCGCACACGGCGTTCCATCAATAGTGTATTATCACGATTTTGCTTTATCGTGCTGTATTAATATGATTAACATAATTGTTCTAAGTTCAAATTTTCTTTCAATAATGGTGAATTTCCTGCAAGTTCGCGCAACTGATTTAATTTGGTCAGTCCTGTATCACTCAAATTCAAAAGCTGAAAGAGATTTTTGATAACCTTCTCATTTGTTGCGTGAATCAGGCGATGAATATCTCGTCCAACAATGATAAGGTTCCTATAAGAGTCATCCTTTGTTTCTAACCACGGTCTCTTATGGTGACAATGAATATCATCCATATCCAATTCCTGACCGGTTACAGCACATTTCCCTTTTTGAGCTACAAATAAAGAAATTCGATTATCATTGTATTCAACTGTTGCACGCTTATTTATAATTGAGTGTTCTCTCAGCCATTTTAATTTCCATGTTTCAACAGATTCCTGTTGTTTATGAATCAATTTTCTCCCCTCGGGAGTATACCTATTCAGATTCTTATTTCTTCCTTTTAGTGTTCTCGTCTTGACATAGCTAATTGGAAGAATTGGATAACCCATTAAGTACCGAATGTTTTGAGATTGGAGGTAGGGGAGAAGTCCTTTATCTTTTCCCTTGTATTCTCCTATTTTTGTCAGACCTTTCGCCTGCAATCGATTTTTAAAAGAGAGATAAAGCTGATAATGAATTTCTTCTAAATCCTTACTCACATGTGTTGCCATACTATAATAGTTATGAATACCGATAACCATACTATTATACTTCTGTATTTCACGAATAATTGTTTCTTTAGCACCTTTAATTTGTATCAATTTCATCTGTTGTTTCAGTTGATGTTTAATACGTTTCTTGGCTTTTGATGCAATATGAGAGAAACAAACCAAACGATTATTCTTAGAAACTAGCTTTAAAGTAATCCCAAGGAATTCACTGCTTTTCTTTCTCAGATTGGTAATTTGAGATTTTTCCTCTGAAATAGGGAGGTTAAGTCGTTCTTTTAACCACAATTTTACAGCCTTAAATGTTCGCTCTGCCTCATTCCTATTTCGACAAAAGATTTTAAAATCATCCGCATATCGGACAATATAAACTTCTTTTAGCGTCGTTGAAGTTCGTAGCTTTCTGTAAACATGTGACTTGTGTCTTGTTCCCTTGGAATTATATTGAGGAACTAATTCCTTACAATCTCTTTCTTCCCATTGTCGTCCTATCCACCAATCAAATTCATTGAGATTGATATTGGCAAGTAGTGGAGATAAGATACCTCCTTGTGGTGTGCCCTTAGTTGGATATGTCACTTTTCCATTCGGAAGAACAATTGGTGCTTTTAACATTTTTCGAATAATCACTAGAAGTTGTTTGTCCCTGATACCTAATGTCCAGATTTGACGCATTAACTTAGTATGATTCACTTCATCAAAAAAGCCTTTAATATCAACGTCAACGACATAAGTCATATGACTTTTATTCATACGATACATACAGTCCATAATAGCGTTATCAGCCGACCTTAAGGGTCTAAATCCATAACTGTGTTTGTAAAATTTCGCTTCACAGATTGGATCCAACACTTGTAAAATACACTGTTGGGCCACTCTGTCCCACATCGAGGGAATGCCAAGTGGTCGTTTCTTCCCATTTGGCTTAGGAATCTCTACTCTTCTGACTTTTCTGGGTCTATAATATTGAAATCTTCTTTGAACTTTAGAGATAAAGTCTTCTTGGGTCAGATTTTCTAAATCTTTAATGGTAACACCATCTACTCCTTCGGTTTGACTACCACCATTCCGCTTTATGGTACGATAAGCGAGCAGTATATTCTCGGGAGATATGATAATGTTCATTAAGTTCTTAAAACTGAATCCCTTTTGACTTTTGGAATATAAATCATCAAAAATCTCGGTCATGCCATAGTATTCCGCATACCTTAGTTTTTGATGTTTTAATAGTTTGTCATCATTTTTTGGTTTCGTCATGGTCTATCACTCCTCTCTTTGGATTCGTGACCTTTTATGTCTTACAAGAATCCATGAAATGATAAAGTTCATAACAATACACTATTGACTAGTGGCTGTTCCTCCAGTATCATTACAACACTTTCAAAGGTCGTGCCACCACTCTCACTAGAGATTAAGGAAAGTTATGATTTTCTTTCCAATGTTTCTCTGGTTGTGCAACCTCCACATCTCTAGCTTTCGACGTTCCCTTATCTTTATCAATACTAAACTTAGGTGCCTAGCTATACCCCTTCAACTTTGATATGCCTGTAACATAACAAGGAATTTCATATCGTCGATTCTTACTCTTCCTCAAGTTGAAACAACTTACGTTGTTATACGCATTTCTACGTACTCGCCTTCGGAGCGTACATTCGCTGGTTCGTCAGTGCTCATGCACATTCTCACCCTATTTAGTTTTTAATGACTCCCGACCTATCAGATACATATTCCACCTCTGGAACACTTTCGATTCTTAAGTCCTTAAGAATGACGGTATCTTTCAGCCGACTTCACCGAGCTTCATACCTTTACCTTTGCACAAGATAAACGCATGTCGGAGTATTAGAGAAATCGTTTCAGGGCGTTACCCCTTCATTCCAATTTTCAAGATAAGAGTTCTCCATTCTATTCAAATTTAACCTGATTATCAGGTTGATTTTTCAAGAACGTGTCTAACCTTTTCAGTTAGAAACGTCTCGCACCGACAAAAGCCACATGACCATAGTCTGCTGGTGTCCCATGTGTACCTCCTACAAAAGAAACAATGGCACCTGCTCTTGGTGTGGAACCCGTTTCTCCTCCAAGACTTGAAGCTGTCGCAACCCAGTCTTGACCATTTCCCATGGTATTAATGATTGAAATCTTTTCTACATTTCTACCTTTTAATTTTAAGCCTAACTGGTTCATACGAGCCGCAACACCCCATGTACATTGTCCATAGGCATAGGCCATACCATCTCCACCACCAGGAACAGAATGATCATACAAGTCTCCACGAACCCCTTCAAGGGATTGCGGGTCACTTTTTGCCTGTCCTCCATTTGTTTGGCTGAAGCCTTTTTCAATTTGGTAATACCATTCCGTTGCTCTGGTTTGTCTTTCCAGTAGTTTGTCACCAGAATTTCCCTCCCAATAGGTAAGGAAGAGTTGGGCCAGATTGGCTGCACTGCCCGTATTTTTAAAGAAATCCTTTAACCAACTTTGATAGTAAGGACTATCCCCATGAAGCATAAAATCAAGTTGGAGGTCTAAATCATACCACTTCTTATTTTTGCTATGTGCATAATTCAATAAAGCTGTATGACGTGTTGAACCATCTGCAGTATCCGTCCATTGCCCTAAACCTAGACCTCTATGAAGAATATTAGGATAAGCACCACTATAAATGGCTGGTCCTCCAATCGCTAACCAGCTTTCATCATCCCATGAGGAATCGGTAGCTCCAACTGGAGGAGATAAATAATCTCCCTCAGCTCGTTTAGGATTGATAGAAGACTCTACCGACCAATTTCCTAAAATAGCCGCAATGGCTTGGGGACTTGCCCCTTGAGATTTCAAAAACTCATAAATATGTTTTGCTCGTTCAAACTCATCTCCACCAAACTGACCAATGGCAGGTAAGATAGTTGTCTGAAGTTGAATGACTTTTGGAAAATAAAATTGCGGATTGACATACACCAATTTTTCTTTCTTGTTCTTATACTTTTGATAGGAAACTTTCAAACCTGTATCATCTGGTGTTTCACCAATAACATCACCCGTTAGGACTCTTGTCCCCTCAATCGCACGGCCATTATGAATAGAATGCAAAGTCAATCGACTCTCATTCTCTCCTTTTCCGTTAGTGAGAATAACATCATCTCCATCTAGAGATACAACTCCATCCATTGGTGCGACAATCGTTTGGTGAGCCTTCGCTTCTAATAGAATGTACTCCTGAAGAGTAGGTTTTCCGTCTAAATCATAGTATCCATAACGATAAGTCATGGTTAAACTATCTTCGTTGCTTTTCCCCTCAAATGGATTGTCCAATTCCTGCATAGAAGCATACACACCCTCTTCTTTTAGTTCCTTCATTTCCTCTTGATCATCTTTCGATAGTTTATACTTAGGAGTTTCATAAAGGTCTTGCATTGATTTCAAATCTTCCCCATCGTTTAAATCATGCCACAAAGTAGATAGATAATCCTTGTAAGTTTCTGAACTAAATAAGTGAACTGGTTTGTGTAACTCATAGTCATGGAATTTAAAGTTCATATAGCCCATCACATCATCAACTTTTGTGTAATAAGTAATTCCTTTGTCATTTGTGCGAGTATGTTCTGCGTCTTCCCAAGTTAGGTGGGTATAAGCTTTTGTTAATTCAAATTCATCTTGTTGAATCAAACTAGCAGATGAAAATCCTAAAAAGAAGCTCATCATAAGTAAAAGAAGAAAGACTATTCCTCCAACTATCCAGGTTACAGGATTTCCAGCCGCAAATGTAAAGAAGGAAAAGGCTGCTTTTAATTTTTGATAGATATTTCGGACACTTGTAAGACCTTGTTTCTTTATTTTTCGAAACCGATTTTTAAAGGAACTTGGATTATCTTTCGCTAGTTTCCATCCTTTTCCATCCTTAAAATGATGGTATCGCTCTTTTGTGTTTGTCAGTCTTTTCTTGGTAAAACGACCTGTTGCTTGTCCTGTTTTGACACTAGCTTTCCCAAGATTGTAAGAAAGCCGACTGTAGCGTTTCCCTTTTCTAATGGTCTCTTGAAGTGTGCGATAGCCTTCTAAATCTTCATTTTCTGAAGCTAACTCTCCACCTTCACGTCCAAGGACATAAAGAAAAGTTTTGGCTTTCCTACTGACTTTTTTGGACTTATAGGCTTGTTTAGTAGATTTTAGATTCTCTTTTGCGGCCTTGACTTCTTTCTTAGCTTTTAATTCTTCTAAACTCTTCCCTTGAAAGAAAAAATTAGATTTTGCTTTCGATTCCTGACCGTAGAGAAATTTTTGATTGGTTTTTCTTTCTTTACGACTCTCTTTTCTTTCTTCTTTTGCTTCTACCTTAGCTTCCTTAAATTGCTTCTTGGCTATTTTCAATCGTTTCCTAGCATGAGGCAACCGTCTGTCTCTTAATTCTTTCCGATTCAAAAGAGATGGAGGACTATTTTGAAGAATATGATTGTAGTCTTCATTTGCTTGTTTTACTCTCTCCTTTGAAGCTTCTCTCATCTCCTCTAGCTTTTCTTTTATCTCTTTTTTCCATGCTTTTTCATCCAGTACAGCGGAATCTTTTTTCTGTTTCTTCACTTCCTTCTTTCCTTGTTTCAAGAATTTCTTCTCATCTTTTAGACTTCTTCTAAATGCCTTTCGGGCACGTATAATTTCTCTTTTATCCTTCATTTACCTTCCCCTTAATTAGAAGCCATTTTATCAGGATCCGTACTCATGATATCAAACAATTGAGTACCTTGAGGAATCTTATTTTTAAAGGGAACGACAACGGAACCAGCTTTTATCAGTCCTGCCCCTTTTTCTGGATTGACTAGGTATTTTTCGAGTTCTTTTGACAAGCCTAAGAGTTGAACCAGTTCTTCTCGGTCATTTTTTGCTTGCTTGAGAAGAATCATAAATTCGCTATTTGCAATAATTCGTCTACCATTTGGATCTAACAATAAGGTTTCGACGTTTTGAGTTATTCCAGTCGGACTGGCTCCATATTTTCTGACACGACTCCACAATTTAAAGAAGAAATCACTGGCATATTTATCTAGTAAGAGAAGCTGCATTTCATCAAAATAAATCTAGGTCTTCTTCCCTAATTTTTGGTTCCGAACAACACGATTCCATATCTGATCAAAAACCACCATAAGGGCAATTTGTTTCAGCTCATCTCCTAACTTCTTAACGTTATAAATCAAGAAATTAGATCCTGTCTGAATATTGGTCTTATGAGAAAAAATATCAAGAGAACCTTCGACATACAGTTCCATATCAAGCGCCAAATTCTGCGCTTCTTCTTCTGGTTGTTGGCTCAAGACAAAGACCCATTCTTCCAAAGAAGGCTCTTTAAATGACTGATAGGTGAGTCTCGTAACTCGGTCGATAATCGATTTTTCTCTTCCATCCATTTTCCTATCTAATAACTTGCCGATAAAGGATAAAAGAAATTCTGATTTTACCTTTACAGGATCCTCATCCATATTTTCTTCAGACAAGTCAAGGACATTGAGATAAGTTTGGGAATCGGGCGCAATATCAATCATTTCTCCCCCAAAAGCCCGTCCAATGACACTGTACTCTGCTTCTGGATCCACAATGATAATTTCAGTATTTTCACCAGATTCTTTGATTTTGGTCGTGATAATCTCATGCTTGGTTGCCATGCCTTTCCCAGCTCCAGATGTCCCTAAAATCAGACCAGACGGTGTATTTAATAGGCTTCGATCAATAGTAATAATATTGCTTGAGATTTGATTAATACCATAATATTTCCCACTACGGTCTTGTAAGTCTACTGAAGTCCAAGGAGAGTTCACTGCTATATTGGACGTTAATAAACTCCGTGATACCCCCTCTAAAAAATCACAACCAAATGGCAGCAAACTATTAAAGGCTGCTTCTTGCATATATGGAAGTTTATCAATCATTAGGTCATTTGAGCCGGCCACTTGTTGAATAGTGTCTAGGGCTTGTTTGAGCTCTTCTTCATCCTGACCAAAAACACCAATCAAGAAGACGGTTTGAAACAGTTTATCTCCTGTCTCGGTCATGGTTTTTAAGAGTTCCTCAGCTTCATCGATATTGCTTTCTAAAACATGGCCTACTTTTTCCAAATAGATACCTGTACGAGCTAGTTTTTGTTGTTCCCCAATCTTTTGGGATTCCATCAAGGTCTTCTTTGTTCGTAGTTTCTTCATGGCATCTGCCTTAGTCGAACTTTGAGCATGGAGGCTTACAATCAATTCCAAATCTCCTTGCATGAGGTCTCGGATAAACTGATCTCCTAATTCCATGCCGTAGTCTCTCACATAGACAATCTGTAATAAGCGGTCATTGATTTGTAGGTAATTCTTGTTTTTAAAATCCAAGAGATTAGGCGCTATGAAGTGACGAGTTGTCTGACCAGATCTCGTTAAATCACGGTAAGAAAAAGGAAGATGGTGTTCTCCTCTAAGCATATCCGCCAACAAGTTCACACGTTCTTCTCCAGCCAAGGATTCAAATCGTGCATCAATTTCTGAGAAACCACTCTTGAAATATTCGCCTATTTGAGACAAGGAACGATAGGCTTGTTTGGGATTAGAATCCTTTCTACCAAAGCTAATCAGTTTCACAGCTGAAAAATTATTTTCACCACTGTCTAAATTCTGATTCATCATCCGATTCAATTCTTTACGATAGCTATCATACCCATCTTCTTTTTCCTCATACAAAACACTTTGTCTAAACTTTTCTAAATTCAATCTTTTATTAAAGATAGTCAATTGGAAGTTGGTTTGGTCGTCTAGGGAGTTAATCAAATCAGAATACTTCTCAATGATTGCTCCCTTATCTTCTAAACCAACGGTCTGGTAATTGACATCACCAAGTAAATAGCTTTGTGAGAAATAATCTTCTTTCACCTGCATCAGACCATTTTGATACAGGGCTTGATAAGAAAGAGTATTAGCCGTTGATGGTAACACTTCCTCTTTTTTCCCTTTAAATTCTTCCTTTTTATTAGTCATTGAAATTTTTTGTTTCTTTAATGTATTTGATTTTCTTTTCATATTCAGATCCTTTCTTTCCTGTAATTGTGCGTAGGGGAACCGTTAATTCAAAATGAAGACGGTATTTCAAATAATGTTCAAAATATAAATCATTGGGTTTATAGACTCCAAAAAGCATGAGGGGGATGGTAAAAGCAAACACAAAACCGTAAACAAACCAATCTCCAAATTGCCAGAAAAAGAGATTCAAGCCCAAAACAATAATTGTGACAATAAAGGCTGGTAAAACAAAGATGATTTGTCTTGTGGTGAAACCTAACCAAGCCCTGTGTTGGTATTTTGAGATGTCTTTAAAGACACGTGTATTCATGACTTTCCTTTCTAAAAAGGCTAAGAAGCAATCACTTCCTAGCCTTTATCTAATTACATACCTAAAATTGAGCGAGCCGTACGTTGAGAACCAACGAGGGCAATAATCAATAAGATAGCTTGTACCAAACTACCAAACATAATCGCAAGTGATTGCAGGACTCCTGCACCATTTGAAACAGCTATTTTCCCAGCAGATTCAAATAAAGGAACAAGCGAAACAATCAGAAAAATGAGAACCCCTTGTACCGCATAGACCATAATATTTTTTAAATAGCCAATACCAATAGATTTCCATTCATCACTTAAAAATGTTGGAATCGTAAGAGGGGCAAATGGAATCATAAGGTAGAGTTGAATAAATCGAATAGATACCAACAGATTAACCATGGCTGCACTTACTATTCGAACAAGCCAAATGAGAAGGGCGAAAAAGCCCACAATCATCCGGCCAATAAATCCTGACCCCTTTAATCCAGAGATTGTATCATACTTTGCCCCTCCGTGAGCCACAATCGAAGCCACTTGTTCAATGGCGTGACTCGCAATCCCAATGATGGCTTCTACAATAACGGTAGTGTTGGTAATTACAACTGCGACCATAATATAACTAATCAACATCGGGGCCAATGCTTCAAAGGTCATCGCTCCACCAGAGTTAGCAATTTTCTTAGCCATCTTCGAAAATTCTAGGATGAGAACAACTGATAAAATCGCAACTCCAAGAGGTTGCATAACACTTTTAGTAATACTAGACATATAAGTCCAAACAGTTGGATTGTAGCTAGATAGAGATTTAATGAGATCTACCGTAGATTGTAAATCTACATTAAATCCTTCAAATAAATTTTCAGCTGATATTTTTTCAGATGCAAGGTAAACAAAGGGTGAGACTAAACTAAGATTCATATCATTGTTTATCCTCCTAAATTGAAATCTGGGTTACAAAGGCTCCAGCAGCCCCGACCATAACACCACCGACAATTTCAAGGATGGCATTCCGAACACCTGGTCCACCATCTTTAATGTTGGTTGCAAGATTGACAATCCCCACAACAACGAGAAAGGCACCAACCGCAATCAATCCCTTCTGTAACAAAGACATAGCTTGTGCAAACATGGCACTTGCGTCTACTCCATAAACAAAACCTTTAAAATGCGTAATCATCTATTTCCTCTTTTCTATTTTTATTTTAAACTAGATTCAAAAGTTAAATCACGAATTCTAAGGCCGTCAAGATGATTTTCTTGTCTTTGATTCAAAGGATTGATTTGATAGTTCCACCACCGTTCATCGGTTTCTTGATTGGCTAGGTATTTCCAGTTTGGATGCTTAGTGGAATTGTACTTTTTGCTTTTAAAGACAGGCATATTGGCAATTCGAACCAAGCATTCATGCCGTTTCATATTTCCGACTTCATCAGGTGTCATTAAATCACGAGCAATCTTTTGATGAGAAAGGGATCCTGAACCTGTCTGGCCAAAGGAACGACTAGTATTTCGAACATCAATGGTTTGTTTACCGAGTAAGCCACTCATAAATTTAAAGGTATCTTCATCATTACCACCTAAGTAGACTAAGCTATCACAGTTCCCCAAAATGGTTTTCCAAGCTTCTTTTTCTTTATATAGCCCTTGAAGTTGGGCAATATTTTGTAGAATAGGAACGAGACTCATATTCCGAGAACGGACTGTTGAGGTTTGTTCAGCAAAATCTGGGATTTCTCCGATATTTGCGAACTCATCTAAGTAAACTCTCACATGAAGAGGCAATTGCCCCTTAAAATCAATATCTGCTTGTCTTGTTAGGGTTTGAAATACGGTTGAAAAAAAGAGGGCTGAAAGAAAGCGAAAGGTACTATCGTTATCTGGGATAACTAGGTAAACCATTGATTTTTCCTTGCCCCATGTCTTCATATCAAGAGTATCTCTTTTGGTCAAATCCATGACACTTTGAATATTGAAGAGGGCAAATTTAGCAGTGGTTACAGCTATAACAGAATCCAGAGTCTTATCCTTATAATTTTGGAAATCTGCCCAATTTCGCATGGTAAAATTTTCAGTCCCATACTTTTTAGCATAATTTTCAAATAGAATTTCTAAGACACTTTTTTCTTGGTTTTCACCCTTGGATAAGTGTTTAATGAGTTTTGAGATTTCAGCAAAACTTGGATAACGCCCTCGTTTTTTTCGCTCTTCCACTTCTTTTTTTTGACGTTTCAACAAGTTTTGATATTCTTTTTGACTTAAACGACTTTCTTCTATGAGCTGTTCTCTTGTTTTGGGTGGATTATAGAAATCGACCAAGTAAGAGGCTAAAGCACGGACTAAAGTCATAGTAGCCTCATCCCAAAATGGATCACTACGGGAGCCAGAGCCTTTGGTGTTATTAAAATAAACCGTCAGCATGCGATTCAAATCATTTTCTGTCTCTATATAGCGAAAGGGATTGAAGCCATCTGAGTTCTTCATATTGACTAAATCTAGCACCTTTACTTGGTAGTCATGTTCTAAAAAGAGTTTGCCTGTTTTTTCGGCCAAGTGATCTTTAGGATCCACTACAATATTAGAACTATTCATTTGAATCAGATTGGGTTTCACAAAGCGAAATGTCTTCCCACTTCCTGAACCTCCAATCACCGCAATATTCTTATTCCTATCGTATTGGGCTGGTTTTTTATCTAATAATGTCAGACGAACATCTTGTGCTAAGATCGTATCATGAGAAAATTCCTTACCGTAAAAGAGCTTCTTTTCTTTTAGAGTTCCAAAACGGGCGCTCCCGTATTCTACCCCTTCTCGGTATTGTTTTTTGCCAGTCTCTAAATAAAGATAAACCAGCAACATCATCAGAAAGCCTAGTAGAAAAAAAGCACTTGATTTTCCAGTAAAGGAAACATTCCATGGCGACTGAAGAACTTCATCTTGACCTTCCATCAGAAGATGAGTCCATTTATCTAGTGTATTTCCAGTATAGGAATCATACAAAAGCGTCAAACGATGAAAAAGATAGCCTAGTAAGATACCTAACAATGAGAATAGTAGGAATTTCTTTCCACTGTACATCATCTCACCATCTCTTTCTGTTTGACGGCTCCTTCTTGTCTAAAGGTAATTTGGGATTTAGCCTCATCAATTGCATCGTCTAATGACTTATCCATGGTAAAATCAGCTAATTTCTCCGGATCATTAACCATTTTTTCTAACAGATGGTCTAAATGATTGTCTAGAATCGAACGGTCTTTCGTGTAGAAATGCAGAGAATCCCCTTGCCAAGCGATGGCTAAAGGAATCTCTTCTTTTTCTAAAAAGGCTTTAAATTTCTCTATATCAATTGGTTTGTCTAAAAAATCTTTTTTCAGATTAATCGTATCAATCGAATAAGGAGATTGTAGCAATTCTTCTAATTTCTGCACTCCTATCTTATAGGCGGAATCCTGTGCTAAAGCCTGACGTCTAGACCATTCTAGAATCTTTAAAAGACTTTTGACAGTAAATAAAAGACTACGCTCTGCATATTGAACTGCCATTCGTTCCTGTTGTTCAGAGGACATCTGATGCCTCCTTCTTAACAAATAGCAGCTTTCCTTCTTTATAACGATAAGCTATCAATTTCTGACGTTGCTTAATCGACTTGACAACCTTCAGTAGATCTCTCGAATAAGGTTCTCGAAGAGTAACTTCTACTGCTTTCCCATCAACGATACCAACGCGTTTAAATTCAATGTAGTCTTTTTTGAGATGTCCTAAGCCCATACCAAAGGGAAAGTGATGAATCAATTGGATGGTACAACCACCTTTATTTCCCATTTGTTTCAAATCATACAAGTTTACTACTTTCATGATTAACTCCTTTATCTAGTTTGTCGCATCGTTTAAGTCTGGTAACGATAAACTCCGTGTCTGTTAGAAAATTCTCACACACGTCTTGTGCCAGTTGCCCTTCACAGGGAAATACTCTCAGTCCCTACTTACACAGGCACGCTAATCAAGACGGAGTGGATTCAATTTTCAAAGAACAGGTAGCTTTATTATAGATAAGAGTAGTTGAAATTTTTATCACATTTTTTATTTTTCTGTAGAGCTAAATTCATACTAAACAAAGATTTTGAAATAAAAGACTAACATTGTTACATAACGTTAGCATTTCATTTCCCTAAAATAAGCTAATTTTGTCTAAAAAAGCAGCAAACTATAAACTAGTAGGTTCCACACCAAATGTAGACCCATACTTCCCCAAAAGTCAGATTGATAGCGCACCATCCCTAAAAACATCCCAAGTGAAACATATAAACACCAAGCTAGAATGGTTCCTGGATGATGTACTAAGGCAAATAAAACACTTGTCAAAGCAACTCGAATATCTAATTTTCTGACCAAGTTCCATAAAATTTCTCTATACAGAAATTCTTCAACCATACTCGCATTGATTAAGAACAATAAAAATGAAAACCAAGGAACTTGATGTTGAAGGCCAATTAAGTTTGCTTGATTCGTGCTTCCTTGAGCATGAATCAGACTAAAACATAGACTTATAATCAGTAGGCTAACGAATCCAATACCAAGCCATTTCATCCTAGTTTTCATATTGACCTTGACCACTTGTTTTCGTTGACCATACATCCATAAAAAAGAAATGAGAGACGCACCATAGAGAACCTGTAGTATAGTTAACTCACCGATACAAAGCAATTTCAGTAAGTATAGGGATACCAATAGGACATTTACTTGTTGGAATATATAAACTGGAATTATTCTTCTCATAGTTACCTCCGAAATAAATCTTCATAATCTAAATCTAATACCTGCACAATCCTTTCTACCCATGGACTTTGAGGCATTCGTTGTTCCATCTTGTAGTGACGAATCTTTTGATACAAACGATTCAATTCACTTGGATAGTGAAATTCTCCCGCAAACATTTTCCTGGTTAACTCAATCCAGCTGATATTTCTTTCAGCCAAAATAATGGACAAATTCTCCCAAAATCGTTCAGCCATATTGCTTCTCCTTTAACTAGATAAATAATGTGTTTGTTCCATGTAAATCAATTGTTTCGTATCTCTTGGCAATAGAGCTCTAGCCTCTTCCAAATTCAAATTTGGATAAACTCGCTTGTTTGAAACCGCAAGTGGAAGTCTGATGGTTAGGTCAGGATTTTTTAATATCATCTCAATGAAATCCGTTAATCTTAGATTGTCACGGTTCTTAAATCGTAATAAATTGGGAGATAAAAACTCAAAACAATCTGAAGAATAGCTCATCATCTCAATTAATTTGTCCTTTGTTATTTCAGAAATCGAATGACAAGATACCTCTATTCCGTAGTTTTGAAAGAAATCTAAAAGAAGTTGATTTCTATGGTTATTTTTACTTAGATAGAGATCAATCATGGGAGACCTCCCAAAGATTCGGTTCCATTTGATATTCTGAGACGATTAAGGAATCTAATAACTTTGAGAAGTTAATCGATTTCTTGTCTTCATCATAAGCTTTTACAGTTACTTGGGTTGTAAGTATTCCCTCTTTTCCCTCGGCTCGATAGCCTTGTCCATATAAAACAAAAACAAGATTTTGATTATCATCTACAAAGGCATCAACTCCGTTCTTTATATCCTGACTTTCAAGGAATTCCATAATGTTTTGAAGATAGGATTCATAAAATAGTGGGTAATTATGTTTTTTATGGTAATCATCTAAAAATGTCACCTCAAACTCACATGGATAATTGGGTATCAAAAATATTTGTTCATCCAGCTGTTTGATTTCTGCAGCATGTAATTCTGTTTCTAATTCATCACAATCTAGTATTGACTCTTTATTTAAAGCTTTCATCTTTTTCCTCTATTTCTTTTAATTTCTTTGCGATTGCAGCAATCACAGGAACGGTTACACTATTACCAGCTTGTTTATAGAGCTGACTATTACTAGAGACTTTTCTAGCAGCTTCAAAAGCCCAATCAGGAAAGCCTTGTAGGCGAAAACACTCTTTAGGAGTGATTCGTCGTATTCTCAAACGGTAAAATTGTCCATCTATTAAAACACCAGCTACATGGTAAACTTGCTTATCTTCTCCTTCATAGCTAGCCACTACTACTCCCATTTGACCACTAGTTGTTAAAGTATTCGCTATACCTTTTCCAACTCTACCACGCCGATACTGTGAACTTGGTCTTTCCAAATTGATTGAATCTCCAATCTCTGCTTGAGCATATCCTTTTTTAGTTGCCTCCCGGACTTTTAGAAATTGGATTGGTTCTGGAATCAGTATTTTGGGAATTTTATCGCCTCCTTGCATCGTAGTCAGTGTTGGAGATAAGCCCTCGCTTCCATATACGCGACCTGTCTCCTTAAAGCTAGTCGGTAAATCTCCAACAACGACAATACCATGACGATCCTGAGTATTTAAAGTAAACATCGACTCTTGGTTTTCCTTAAAGCGTCTCCCATTTTGTCTCTTGTCTAATCTGTCTGGTGTCATACAAGGAATCGCAACCTTGAATCCTTCACCTTTTCCACGAACTAAGGTTGGCGCTAGCCCTTCTGAATAATAGACTTTACCGCTCATTCCACTTTTTGATGGATTCAAATTCCCTAGTGTTTTTAAAGTCTCAGAGTTAGTTGTTTGACCTTCTCGTCTGAAAGGAAATAAGAGTCTGGTACCTTTCTTTCTAGAATGTCCGATAATAAACACCCTCTCTCTGTTTTGGGGAACGCCAAAATCCTTACTGTTAAGCACCTGCCACTCAACATCAAACCCCAACTCATCAAGTGTGGTAAGGATTGTGGTGAACGTCCGTCCCTTATCGTGATTGAGTAAGCCTTTAACATTTTCAAGAAAAAGAAAACGTGGTTGGATTTGCTTGGCCGCCCGAGCAATTTCAAAGAACAAAGTTCCTCTAGTATCTTCAAATCCCAATCGTCTTCCTGCGATTGAAAATGCTTGACAAGGGAATCCCCCACAGATGATATCGACTTTCCCTCTAAGTTTTTTAAATTCGTCATCTGAAACATCTCGTATGTCATGAAATTCTATTTCTCCTTCCGTTTGAAAAATGGATTTATAAGATTCTCTAGCAAATTTATCAATCTCACAAAATCCAATACACTCGTGTCCGACACTTTCCATTCCAAGGCGAAATCCTCCGATACCTGAAAATAAATCAATAAATCTCATTTCTTTATCACCCCTTTCTGATCGACTATCAATGTCCAAAGTGTCACACCACTTGAAATTAAAATGAGCATAACTAATATCCACTCGATTGGCGACATTTTAACCACCTCCTTTTCTAACACGGTTATTCCAAACGGAATATAGGCCATTAAACACAAATTCAGCAAGTACTTCCGCACGTCTCACAAAGCGAACATTGTCAAGAGCATACTGATAGATTCTCTCGAAATCAGTCATAGCAATTTCACTGGCTGTTTCAGAAAAACCTTCTCGTCTAAATTGTTCTTGTACCAATCCCCAAATATAATCTCGATCATATTTTGTGACCTTTTCTACTTTTCTTCTCAAGATAGGTTGAGTATTCCTCTCCTCCTCATCCCCAATAAATAAAGAATCAGTCTCACTATATTTAGTCTCACTAACTTCAGTCTCACTAGGGGCTGAATGTGAGACTGGGCCCGTTTCATTTTCAACCTGCCCTAGTCTTTTTTTAACACTAGGCCTGTTTGAATTACTTACTGGGGTAGAATATAATTCCCCTAAATAAATCTTATTAGCTAGTCTTCCTTTCTCACTTGAAGACTGTTGGACTTCATCAATTAAGTCATATTCTTTAAGAGTCTTTTTGATGGACAGTAATTTTGACTTTGAACAACCTAACAGCCTCATCAGATTAGAATTAGAAAATACTAAATAAACCGCGCCTTCTTCATCTATCCAACCACGACTGAGAGATAATTCTAAACGATCTTTTAAAATAGAATAAGCCACCTTTACTTCTAGTTTCATATCCATATATTTCTCATCCTCAAAAAGAATTTTAGGTAATTTATAATACCGTTCTGAAGTTTGGTATTGATTTGCGGTAATTCTTTTCATAGAGCACCTCCAAGTTCTTTGAGTATTAAATCTCCACTTGATTCCAATCGAACTAAGCCACTTTTTTCTAATTCAGCCATAAGAGTGATGGCCTCAACAATATCAATTCCCATTTCACGTACTAAAAATGAAATGACAATATAGCGTGATGATTGTAATTCTTTTGTCATTTTCCCTCCTGAAAATAAAAAAAGGAGAACAATATACAATTGTTCTCTCTTTAGATAAATATTTATTGTTGTATTCATTTTTCCGATGCGCAAACGACATCTACAAATACATATACATCTATGTGCCTTTTTAGGACTTTTTTGACGTCAAAATTGCCTTTATCTACAAAGACAAAATGCTTGTAAAATAGCTTAAAATCAAGGATTTTCACCCTTTTTTTCGTTGTAGCAACACTACACACTCCACGTGATGCGTCTGTGGGAATAAATCCACTGGCTGTACTTTCTTCAATTCATAGCCCAATTCTTGATAGAGTTTGATATCACGCGCCATAGTAGCGACATTGCAGGAGATATAGGCGATGCGGTCTGCTCCAGTTTGACTACTTGCCTTGATAAAGCTTTCGGTTAATCCCTTGCGTGGTGGGTCAACCAAGATAACGGTTGGATGAATTCCTTCTTTAAGCCAAGTCTTCATTGCGTTTTCAGCTGTGTCACAGACATAGCTGGCGTTTGAAATATGGTTCAGTTGGGCATTCTTCTTGCTATTCTCAACCGCTTCTGGAATCACTTCAACACCATAAACCTCTTTGACATGTTTGGCAACAGAAAGACCAATAGTCCCGATACCAGAATAGGCATCAATGACCACGTCATCTTCTTTTAATTCAGCAAAGTCAATGGCTGTTTGATAGAGTTTTTCAGCCATTTCAGTATTAACTTGGTAAAAAGCTGGACCAGCGATTTGATAGTCATTTCCCAACATCTGGTCAGTGATAAAATCTTGTCCATAAAGGTTGCGCCATTCCTTACCAAAAATCGCATTGGTGTTCTGATCGTTGATATTTTGCATGACAGACACAATCTCTGGGAACTGCTTGATTAGTTGTTCAATCAATTGTTCCACACGAAAAATCTTCGGACGAGTTGTTACTAAAATGACCATAATTTGCCCTGAATAGTGTCCGCGACGCACCACAAGATTCCGAATCAATCCTGATTGTTCCTTTTCATCATAAGGTTTCAAATCATAACGGCGGAGCAAGTCGCGTAGGGCTACTACTACCTCATCAATCACAGGATCTTGGATAAAGAAATCTTCCAGTGGCATGAGGTCGTGGGAATTCTTACGGAAAAATCCAGTTTCCAAAACACCATTCACTCTACGGACAGGGACCTGTGCCTTGTTGCGGTATTTGACTGGATTTTCCATACCCAAAGATTCAGCAACCTTTATATCAGTAATTCCAGCAATCTTGTAGAGACTGTCTTTGACTTGTTTGGTTTTAAACTTGAGCTGTTCTGGATAGGCAAGATGACCTAAATCAGCAATTCCTGAACGCAGGTAAGCCAAATCTAAATCTTGATTGCGGTGTGGTGATTGGACAAGGTATTCTTCAACCTTCCCAAAGCCAATCTTTTTATTGACCTTGAGGACACGCATGAGGATTTTTTCACTTGGTAAAGCATTCTCTACAAAAAAGACCAAACCATCTACCTTGGCAACTCCTGCACCTTCATGGGTCAAGTCAACAATTTCAACTTCTACAATATCATTTTTCTTTAACATTCTCTTCTCTTTCTATTGGCCGACAAAAAAGACGGCAACGTTACGGTTACCATCTATTATACCATGAAATTTCTTAAGAACCAAAACTCTTGAAGAAGTTGACAATGGCCTGCCAAAGGGAGCTTAAGAAGTTCCCACCGTCCTCTAGTGCCTTATCAGCATCAAAGTTAAGGTTGATATTTTTAAAACTGTCGCCAGCTTGTGATACGATGCTTTGTTTCAGGTCATTCAGGGTTTTAGTGAAGTCTGCATTGCTGAGGATATCACTCTTTGAGAGATTCAAAGCAAAATTGATGATGATATTGATTTGGTTTCCTGTTATAACCTGATCAAGTTTGTAATTTTTTAAGGTATCTTCAACGATTTTACGGACATCTTCCTCCGTCAGATTTCCCTTACTTTCTTTAGCTTTGGCGAGTCCTGACTTGATATCGGCTAGGGCAACGTTTAATTTATTAGCATCATAGCCTGACTTGTCCTTGTTTTCAGCATTGATATCTGACAAAGCCTTCAGCTCTTCTTGAGCCAAGTCTTTATTGGCTTGTGGCACCTTGGCTCCATTAGCTTCCAGCGAATAGTAAATCCCGGCTAAGGCACTCTCACCTGTAACTGGAATGGGTGCTGCTACAGTAATTTTGGCATGTTCCACACCCAAAGTTACGGCCGCATTGCGGTACATATCCTGCGTCACCTTAGTGATGTTTTCTGGTGTTTCAATCTTGACCTCAAGTGGCGACTTGTCACCTAGTTTTTGAATCTTGGCTGATGAATACAACTGTAAACTAGAGTCATTGGCAACATTCATAATCTTAGAATAGACATCAGGTGTCATGGTCTTGAGTTCTTTGGTGTCTGTTGAGGCATTGTAGCCTAGTTTTTTAAGGGTTTGATTTTTTTGTTCTTCAGACAATGATGAACCTAGGACATATTCAGGTTGGACATAGGTTTCATCGATGACTTTTTGAACATCTGTTGCTGCATGGACACTATTCATAGCTGTTACTGCCCACAAGACCGCAGCACTGGTCAGAAAGAGTTTCTTTCTCATAGGGAATTCCCTCCTTTACCTTTCTAGAGTAATATATCTATCTTAAAGAAAACTTATAACAAAAACACCTGGGCTAGCCAGATGTCGAAAAGAGAGTGAAACATTTGATGATGTAAAGGTTGAGTTGCACCTGTCTAGAATAGTAATAGTTTCCTCCATTTACATAGAGTTCGGCACCGTGAAAAATAGAAATGGGGTGCATATAACTATAAGTCTTTCCAGTGGTATTACCCAGCAAGGGAGCAACAGTATCACGAGAGTACTGTTTGGCCAGAGCTAAGGTGTTTTCCTTGCCATTTTGGGCGATAAAATCGATATAGGCAGGTCCAAAATTATAGGCTTGAACAGCCGTCCAGACATCTACACCCTTCTTCTGAGCCAGATAGAGATTGTCTGTCAGAGTTTGAACGCCTTGCCGAATGCTAGAGGCATTATCATTGATGGTGTTGGTGGAACCACTTGCAGACTCACTAGACTGCATAACATCGCCTTCTTTTCCTTTTGTTTCGGTATAAATCATAGCGAGCACAAGCTCTTCGTTTGCTGGGGTGTCTTTTTCACTCAAGATTTCTCGCACCATGGGTTGATAGGTCATGACTTGCTTGACATCTTGGTGAATGCGGTAAGCTTTATATCCAGCAAAAAGGAAGACTGCTAGTACAAGCACTCTTCGAATTCGTTTAAACATTATTTACTTTGGATATCCTCGATATTTTTGATTAAGATAGAGTAAGTTCCATTGTCATTTTGGATAAACTCAACAGACTCAGCATCTTGATAGACGTTATTGGGAACGATGAGCTCAATTCCATTTGACAAGGAGAGTTTTTGGTTTTCAAATTTTTTAAGCTGACGACTGGCATCAATTTCATCAAATTGAACAGGCTCTGGTACAGCTTCCTTTACTTGATCAATAAAGCTCAAACGAGCCGTCAGGTTGTTATCAAAAAGGTCATTAGCCAATTTTTCAGGCGACAATTCATTGCTTTCTTCTAGGTTGTTGAAAATGGCTGATTTAATCTTGGATTGAAATTGAAAATCATCTGTGTTAAATGTCTCAGCAATTCTCTGGGCTGTTTTTTCCAGTTCCTTGATGGATTTCTTAGGAGAAATTTTAGGAGCGACAGCAAGAAGATTATCTGAAAAATAGTTCAAAAAAGTCCCGTTGTACTTGATTCGTTTTTCAATCAGATGGTACTTGCGACTCTGAAGATTGACCACCAAGGCCTCGTCGGCACCCGTTCCAAATCCAGGCAAGTTATTCTGAGTTAGCTTGATTGGATTATCAACTTCTCCACCAAGGTGGGTCAAGGTCTCCCGCAGGGCAATTCGTAAGAAAGCGAAATGTTCTACACCTTCTTTAGTAAATTGCACAAAAATCAAGTCATTGGTCTTGAGATTTTCAGAAATACTAAACTCTTCTTTCCAGAGATTAGCCAGTGTTACTGATGTCTCCAACAAATCGTCTGTGATGTGATTGAAGAAGGGATTTTCTTCTTCGAAAATCCCAGTCTTTGCTTCATCTGAATACACACGTTCAATTTTTTTACGCAGGTATTCTTCGATTTTTGGAGTGATATTGAGAAACTTATCCGCTAGAAACAGCTCGGTATCATCCGGACTGAACTGATGGATAATAGCTTTCTTAATATAAATGTCCATAAAAGTATTAGTCCTCGTATAATGGGAAGGCATCTGTTAATTCTTTAACTGCACTTCTCACTTCTTCTAAGACAGCTTCATTTTCTGCATTCTTTAGGGTTTTAATGATGAGCTCAGCCACTTTGCGACTTTCTTCTTCACCAAATCCGCGTGCAGTAATGGCTGCTGCTCCGATACGAATACCACTTGTCTTGAATGGTGACAAGCTTTCGTAAGGGATTGAATTTTTATTTAGGGTAATATTGACTTCATCCAGCAAGTTTTGAGCAACTTTTCCGTTTTCTACAACCTTAGTCACATCCACTAGGAAGAGGTGGTTTTCAGTCCCTCCAGAAATGATACGAAAATCAGGGTCTTGCAAGAAGACATCTGCCATGGTCTTGCTGTTCTTGATGACATTAGCAGCGTATTCCTTGAAGGCTGGATCCAAAACTTCTTTGAAGGAAACTGCCTTAGCAGCAACAACATGTTCCAAAGGACCGCCCTGAATACCTGGGAAAATAGCTGAATTGATTTTCTTGGCAAGTTCTTCGTCATTGGTCAAAATCAAACCACCACGTGGTCCACGAAGGGTTTTGTGGGTCGTTGTTGTCGTGATGTGAGCGTATGGCACTGGGCTTGGGTGAAGACCAGCTGCAACCAAACCAGCGATATGAGCCATATCTACCATGAGCTTAGCGCCAACAGCATCTGCAATTTCACGGAATTTGGAAAAGTCGATAATTTGAGAATAGGCTGAAGCACCTGCTACGATCAATTTGGGTTTTACTTCTTGAGCTTGTTTCAAGATAGCATCAAAATCCAAGATTTCCGTTTCAGGGTCAACACTGTAAGAAACAAAGTTGTAGGTTTGACCTGAGAAGCTAACAGGAGCCCCATGAGTCAAGTGACCACCTGCGGCCAAGTCCATCCCCATAACCGTATCACCTGGTTCAATTAAGGCCATGTAAGCCGCACAGTTGGCTTGGCTTCCTGAGTGTGGTTGGACATTGGCAAATTTAGCACCGAAAATTTCTTTTGCGCGTTCAATGGCTAGAGTTTCTACCATATCTACCACATCTGTACCACCATAATAACGGCGTCCTGGGTAGCCTTCGGCGTATTTATTCGTCAAGATAGACCCTTGAGCTGCCATAACTGCCTTGGAAACCACGTTTTCCGAAGCAATCAACTCAATGTTGTTTTGTTGGCGTTCTTCTTCTTTGGAAATAGCATTCCAGAGATCAGCATCATATGCTTTAAAATCATCTTTGTCAAAAATCATAGGTCTTCTCCTTTATAGTGTGACTGGTCCCTTAATTTAATTTTACAGTAAGAAAGTAAACTAAAAGATGCGAATAAACCGTTTCTGCACTTTATCACAAGTATAACCAACTCTTTCATAAAATGCATGAGCACCCAGACGATGATCGGCAGAGTTCAAGCGGATAAACCCATAACCACGTCTTTTTGCTTCTTGCTCCAACCCTTGTAGTAAGCTTTTACCAATACCTTGCCCTTGAGCTTGAGGCGAAACCGCTAAGCCTAAGATATTGAATCCTGCTTTGGAATAGAGAGATTCATAAACTTCAGCGTGGACATATCCAAGTAAAACATGACTAGCTGCATCCTCATAACCAAGTAGGAAATGATGGGAATCCTGAGCCAGTCTAGCTAGTTGGCTAGCCGTGTCCTCTAGACTAAAAGAATAGCCCAAAGCCTCTTGGTTAATGTCACATATAGCTTTCACATCTATTTCTTGCAAATCTCTTAGCATCTCATTCCTCCTCAAAAGAAATCTCTGGCAACCGTGCAAGAATATCTTCTCGCTTAATCGCCCCTTGGCGCAAGATTTTCACCTTGTCTCCAGACAGATCCAAAATAGTTGAATCCTGTCCAGTTAGAAAAGCATCGTCTCCCAGACCCAGAACCTCTTGGTCAAAATCCTCTAGAATTTTATCAAAGGTCACTCCACTTGCCTGACCTGAGATATTGGCAGACGGCCCAATCAAGGGACCTGTCTCTCGAATCAAATCCAGTGTAATGGGGTGACTGGGCATCCGAAATCCAACAGTTGCAAGGCCAGAATTGACCCAATAGGGAACTCTGTCATTGGCTTCGAGAATAATGGTCAAGGGACCTGGTAAAAAGATCTCGACAAGTTTGGGTAGACAAGCTGGCTGATTCTTTGAAAAGTGCAATATGTCCTCTAGAGAGGCGATATTTAGATTGAGCGCCTTATCTCTAGGACGACGTTTAAGTTGGTATACATGTTCAACTGCTTTTTCGTCTAGAGCCTTGGCAAAAAGACCGTAAACTGTCTCAGTAGGCAGAACGACAGCTCCGCCATTTTCCAATTCTTGTATAATCCTGTCCATCATCAACAACAACCATCCTATCTTGACCAAACTGGTCCTTAAGTGTACGAACTTTTTTTTCAGGAAGATGTTTCCTAAAAAGTTCAGGAACACTTTGACCTTGCTTGTATCCAATTTCAAGGTAAATCTTACCACCATCTTTGAGATAGTCTTTTGCATCTTCCGCAATTCTACGGTAAATAGCTAGGCCATCCTCGTCTGCAAAGAGAGCTAGATGAGGCTCCGAATGCAAGACATTCAAGCCGACCTCTGACTCATCTTCACGAGAGATATAGGGTGGATTGGAAACAATTATATCATATTTTTCAGAAATTTCTGTAAAACAGTCAGATTTTTTTAAAAATATTT
This sequence comes from Streptococcus sp. CF7_Ac1-12, assembly GCF_024295905.1. Taxonomy (GTDB): domain Bacteria; phylum Bacillota; class Bacilli; order Lactobacillales; family Streptococcaceae; genus Streptococcus; species Streptococcus mitis_AP. The sequence goes on from NZ_JANCPG010000003.1 coordinate 136,026, forward strand.
GAAGATTTTGATTTTTAGCATTTTCATTAGCTACATCTAAAGCATCTTGGGAAATATCTGCTGCTGTCACTGACCAATCTGGTCTAGCTTTTGCTAATGCAAGGGCAATGGCTCCACTTCCAGTCCCAATATCTAGGACCTTAAGATTTTCTTCATGATTTTCAGCCAGGATAAGCTCCACCAACTCCTCTGTCTCTGGACGAGGAATCAAAACCCGCTCATCAACTTTTAACTGCATTCCAAAGAAATCTGCATGACCAATGATATACTGGGCTGACTTATGAGCTGCTAACTGCTGGAAAATTTCTTCTACAAATTGTTTTTCTTCCTCGTTTACCTCTTGCTGAAGGGCAAAAACAAAGTCTGTAAAAGTGAGGTTTTTCAGGCTACGATAGACAAAAGAGAGGCTTTCAGCTTCCTCTCCTTGTCTTATCAACTCTTCTTCAAAATCTGAAAATAATTGAGCTAATTTCATTATTTGTTTAATTCTTCTAATTTTTGTGTTTGGTCATAGAGCACCAAAGCATCCACAACTTCATCCAATTTACCAGATAAAATTGTGTCTAGTTTTTGGAGGGTTAAGCCGATACGGTGATCTGTGACACGGTTTTGTGGGAAGTTATAAGTGCGTATACGTTCTGAACGATCTCCAGTACCGATTGTCGACTTACGCTCAGCGTCTTGTTCATCTTGGGCAATCTGAGCAAAGTGGTCAGCCACACGCGCACGGATGATTTTCATTGCCTTCTCACGGTTTTTCTGCTGGGTACGTTCTTCCTGCATTTCAACCTTGATATTGGTTGGCAAGTGAACGATACGAACAGCAGTCGCAACCTTGTTGACGTTCTGTCCACCAGCACCTGATGCGTGGTAGATGTCAACACGAAGGTCTTTTGGATCAATATCGTATTCTACTTCTTCGACTTCAGGCATGACAAGAACTGTGGCAGTTGATGTATGGACACGACCTTGGCTTTCTGTCACAGGAACACGTTGCACACGGTGGGCACCTGATTCGTACTTGAGTTTAGAGTAAACAGATTGACCTGAAACCATGGCAACGACTTCTTTGAAACCACCGACACCGTTCATAGAAGCTTCCATAACTTCAAAGCGCCATCCCTGAGCTTCAGCATACTTTTGGTACATGGTTAGCAAATCTCCAGCGAAAAGTGCTGCTTCGTCTCCACCAGCGGCGCCACGGATTTCAAGGATGATATTCTTGTCATCGTTTGGATCTTTAGGAAGGAGCAAGATTTTTAGTTTTTCTTCGTATTCTTCTTTTTCAGCCTTAGCATCTTTTAGTTCTTGCTTGGCCATTTCTTCCAAGTCCGCATCCCCGCCAGATTCTTTAATCATCTCTTCTGCATCAACGATGTTTTGAAGGACTTGTTTGTACTCACGGTAGGCAGTTACCGTATCACGAGTAGAAGCCTCTTCTTTTGAAAGCTCCATGAAACGCTTGGTGTCCGAAACCACATCTGGGTCACTGAGCAACTCTCCTAATTCTTCATAACGGTCTTCTACAGCTTGTAGTTGATCATAGATGTTCATTTTTCTTCATTCTCCTTATTGATTTCAGGGGCAAAATAATGTTTACGGCAAACTGAGATATAGGTTTCATTTCCACCGATCTGAATTTGTTCGCCATCATAGACTGGCACACCATCTTGAGTTCGCAACACCATAGTCGCCTTTTTCTTACAGTACTGACAGATGGTCTTGATTTCTTCAATCTTGTCTGCTAAGAGCAAGAGGTATTTTGAACCTTCGAACAACTCATTGCGAAAGTCATTCTTCAAACCAAAAGCCATGACGGGTATATCTAACTCATCAACAACACGAGCTAGGTCATAAACATGATGACGCTTGAGAAACTGGGCTTCATCAACCAACACACAGTAAGGTTTTTCTGGTAAATCTCGGATATAACCGAAGATATCAGTTGTTTCCTCAATCGCAATGGCAGGGCGTTTCATACCGATTCGACTCGACACATAGCCAACACCGTCACGCGTATCAAGAGCTGAGGTCATAATCACAACACCTTTTCCTTGCTCCTCATAGTTATAGGCTACTTTAAGAATCTCGATTGTCTTACCAGAGTTCATGGTCCCATAACGATAGTACAACTGTGCCATGTTTCTTGCTTCACGTCCATTTCTAAATTTTTGCTACATTCTAGTATATCATAATTTTCTTAAGCTTTAAACGGCAAAATGTGGTAAAATAGAAGAAATCAAAAACTAGTGGAGGAAGCCATTATGCCATTTGTACGCATCGATTTATTTGAAGGACGCACGCTCGAGCAAAAGAAAGCTCTTGCTAAGGAAGTAACGGAAGCTGTTGTCCGTAACACTGGAGCACCTCAATCTGCTGTCCATGTCATCATCAATGACATGCCAGAAGGAACCTACTTCCCACAAGGGGAAATGCGCACCAAATAAGCTAGCTTAAGCAGAATTGCTTAGGCTTTTTCAATCTCCAAGTAACATCCATTGAAGAAATAGTTCAAATTTGTTACAATTTGAAAGGATACTTGGGAAAATTTCCAAGAAAAGAGCTATTAATTAAAGGAAACATTATGATTACACGTGAATTTGATACCATCGCTGCCATATCTACTCCACTAGGTGAAGGGGCTATTGGTATTGTCCGCCTGAGCGGAACAGAAAGTTTTGCTATTGCGCAAAAGATTTTTAAAGGAAAAGACTTGAACAAGGTTGCCAGCCACACTCTCAACTACGGTCACATTGTTGATCCTCTGACTAGTAAAGTCATGGACGAAGTCATGGTTGGAGCCATGAAGTCTCCAAAAACCTTTACTCGTGAGGATATTATCGAGATTAACACCCACGGTGGGATTGCGGTGACCAATGAGATTCTCCAGTTAGCTATCCGTGAAGGAGCTCGATTGGCAGAACCTGGTGAATTTACCAAACGTGCCTTTCTAAACGGTCGTGTAGACTTGACACAGGCTGAAGCAGTGATGGATATCATCCGTGCTAAGACTGACAAGGCCATGAATATTGCAGTCAAACAATTAGATGGTTCCCTTTCTGATCTTATCAATAATACACGTCAAGAAATCCTCAATACACTTGCCCAAGTCGAGGTCAATATTGATTATCCTGAGTACGACGATGTTGAGGAAGCCACTACTGCTGTTGTCCGTGAGAAGACTATGGAGTTTGAGCAATTGCTAACTAATCTCCTTAGGACAGCCCGTCGCGGCAAAATCCTCCGTGAGGGAATTTCAACAGCTATCATCGGACGCCCCAACGTTGGGAAATCAAGCCTTCTCAACAACCTCTTGCGTGAGGACAAGGCTATCGTCACAGATATTGCTGGTACGACACGTGATGTCATTGAAGAATACGTCAATATCAACGGTGTTCCACTAAAATTGATTGACACAGCTGGTATTCGTGAAACGGATGACATCGTGGAACAAATCGGAGTTGAGCGTTCAAAAAAAGCCCTCAAGGAAGCTGACCTAGTTCTACTAGTGCTTAATGCCAGTGAACCACTGACTGCTCAAGACAGACAACTTCTTGAAATTAGCCAAGATACAAACCGCATTATTCTACTTAATAAAACCGACCTGCCAGAAACGATTGAAACTTCAGAACTTCCTGAAGACGTTATTCGTATTTCAGTCCTAAAAAACCAAAATATTGATAAGATCGAAGAGCGTATTAACAATCTCTTCTTTGAAAATGCTGGTTTGGTAGAGCAAGACGCTACCTACTTGTCAAATGCCCGTCATATTTCCTTGATTGAAAAGGCCGTTGAAAGCCTACAAGCTGTTAATGAAGGTCTTGAACTAGGTATGCCAGTTGACTTGCTTCAAGTTGACTTGACTCGAACTTGGGAAATCCTCGGAGAAATCACTGGAGATGCTGCTCCTGATGAACTCATCACCCAACTCTTTAGCCAATTCTGTTTAGGAAAATAGGAAAATCCATGATCGTTGTTGCGGTCATGGATTTTATTGTCTTCATTAATAATCTGGTCTTAGGACACCTGTTACAGTTGCCTTAGTTGCTTCGTAGTCACCATCAACGACAACCTTGATAATGCGTTTGGCATCTTCTTCTGGTGCTGGAACAAGAGGTAGACGAGTTGGACCAGCTTCAAATCCCATATAGTTGAGAACGGCCTTGACAGGAGCAGGACTTGGATAAGAGAAGAGGGCATTAACCTTAGGAATGAACTTGCGCTGAATAGCTGCAGCTGTCTTCATATCGCTTTCTGCAATGGCAGTAAACATCTCGTGCATTTCATCCCCATTTGTATGAGAGGCAACAGAAATAACCCCGTCCGCACCAAGGTTCATAGCATGGAAAGCATCGCCATCTTCACCAGTATACACTAAGAACTCTTCTGGTCTGTGCTCAATCAAGTAAGCCATATTAGCCAAGCTAGTACATTCTTTGACACCGATAATATTTGGATGATCAGCCAAACGAAGCATGGTTTCTGGAGTTAGTTCAACAACCACACGCCCAGGAATGTTATAGATAATAATTGGCAAGTCAGAAGCATCTGCAATGGCCTTAAAGTGCTGATACATGCCTTCCTGAGAAGGTTTGTTATAGTAAGGTACGATAGCAAGCCCAGCTGCAAAACCACCAAATTCTGCTACTTCTTTTACAAACTCGATAGAGTCACGCGTATCATTGGTACCTACACCCGCAATCAAAGGAACGCGTCCATTGACAATCTTCTGTACAGCTGCAAATAGCTCCAATTCCTCATCGTGAGTCAAAGTTGGACTCTCAGCTGTCGTCCCTGCAAGAAGAATTCCATCCGTATGATGGGCCAACAAATGTTCAATCATGGCTGGAATGGCATCAAAGTTGATAGAACCATCCTCGTGGAAAGGGGTAATGAAGGCTGTGATGATTTTACACTCTTTTAAATCTTGATAAGACATGAGAAACACCTCTCTATTTCAAAGAAGGAGTTCATATGAACTCCTAAACGATATGACTATTTTAATTCAAATTTCAATTCAGCTGTTGGACGAACCAATCCACGTTCATGAAGAGTTTCTGCAATCTGAACTGAGTTCCAAGCAGCACCTTTGAGAAGGTTATCTGAAACAACCCACATGTGAATTCCTTTTTCGGCATCCAAGTCTTTACGGATACGACCAACAAAGGTATCACGTGAACCCACTGCATTGATGGCTTGAGGATAGATTTGATGAGCTACATCGTCTTCAAGAACAGCACCTGGGAAGGCTGCGATAGCTGCTTTCACTTCTTCAATTGGAGCCACTTCTTTTGTTTCGATATAAACTGACTCAGAGTGGGCTGACAAAACAGGAATACGGACACATGTTGCAGATACTGCAATGCTGTCATCTTCCATGATTTTCTTAGTTTCCTTGGTCATTTTCATCTCTTCGTAAGTGTAATCATTGTCAGTGAAAACATCGATTTGTGGAAGAGCGTTGAAGGCGATAGGATAGTGTTTCTTGTCACCACCTGAAGGCAAGATTTCGGCATGCAAATCACGTGGGGTTACACCATCATTCAAGACTTCACGAAGTTCACGTTGTGTCTCAAGAATTGCTCCCATACCAGCACCTGAAACGGCTTGGTAAGTTGAAACAATGATACGGTCCAAGCCCCATTTTTGGCGAACTGGCTCAAGAGCCACCATCATTTGGATTGTTGAACAGTTAGGGCAGGCAATGATACCGTTGTGGGCATCAAGTGCATGAGCATTGACCTCTGGAACAACCAAAGGAACATCTGGATTTTGACGGAAGTAAGACGTATTATCTACTACTACCGCTCCAGCTTTAACTGCGTATGGTGCATATTTAGCTGATGTAGAACCACCTGCTGAAAAGAGAGCAATATCAACTCCTTCAAAAGCTGTTTCAGTCGTTTCTTCAATCGTAATATCTTGACCTTTAAATTTCAAAGTCTTGCCTGCTGAACGTGCAGAAGCAAGGTAACGAATTTTATCGATTGGAAGTGTTGATTCTTCCAACATTTTTATCATCTGAGCTCCGACAGCACCTGTCGCGCCGACTACAGCAACTGTATATCCCATAAATAACCTCTTTCGGAATTTTCTAAAAATTTCTATAATAGATGTATTATACTACTTTTTCCATGAATTGCAAAGCTTTTTCATCATTTTTTGGAAAATAAAAATCCCCAGTCGCTAGACCAGGGACTAAGAGGCATCTTCATGTGATGAGCAGGTTCACACAACTCATCAAGGTCCGCTCCTGCGTTATGACCTCCTTATGCTCAATAGTAGTCCGAAGACTACCTATCGACTCATCGCATCTTCTATTCTACTAAAGAGAATGACTTTTGTCAACAGACGAAACTCTTTAGTTTCATTTACACAGCTGAATAGAAATATCTTTGAAACCTTTGATGCAGACATAACAAAAACCCTTGTAAATCAAGAGCTTTTATGTCTATTATATGCTAATTGCCGGGATTGAACCGGCGACCTCATCCTTACCATGGATGCGCTCTGCCAACTGAGCTAAATCAGCTTACTTAAAAAGTATACTATAGTTAGAAAATCTTGTCAAGTTTCCCTAGAAATTTTCCATAAGAAAAAGCCAGGTAAGAGCTACCTAGCTTATCTAATTCTATTTGCTTAAATCGATTCGACGACCAATTTTACCGATAATAATCGCTCCAATAATCAATGAGGCAAATTCACCAATCCCTGTTGTAAACCAAGTAAGGAAAAATGGTAATTGCGCTACGATATTCAACTCGGCAGCGATAGTAAACATAGAAATTGAAAAGAGGATTGAGAAGAAGAAATGATCTTTTCGAATCAAACCGTTAAAAAGATAATCCTTGCTGTATTTTGCAAAAAGCCAAACACCTAGACTGAGGAATACTAAGGTTGATCCACCACCAACAAAGACATCTAGCGGTCCGAAGCTAAAGAAATTAGCAATCATACAACCGATAGTAACTGCGATGATGTACTTAGGATTGTAAAAAGCCATAAAGTTCATCATTTCTGAAATACGAAACTGATAAGCACCATAGCTGATGGCATTTAGGGGTGGTGTAACAGTCAAAACGACATAGATAGCAGCAACGATTGCAATATCTGCAACATCACGAATAGTTAATTTTTTCATTTTTTCTCCTTTGGCGGTTTCCCGCGTATAATATGCTTGGTGAAAGAAGCTAAGCACCAAGGGTTGCTTGAATCAACCTTACTAGTATAGCACAATAGCCTGCTTTATGCTATACTAAAAGCATGAAAAAACGCATTCAAAGTCTCTTCGTGAATGAGCTCTTAGCCTATCTTTTTTTTGGTATAGCTACTACTCTTGTTTCCATTCTATCTAGATTAGTCATTTATCAACTAACTCATAGAGAACTCCTTGCTACTGGACTAGCAAATAGTATCGGTATCCTGTTTGCATTTATTACAAATGATACAATCGTATTTAAACAAGATAGGCAGAATTGGCCAAACCGTTTAGTGAAATTTACTCTGGCACGTCTTTCTACTTTTCTTTTAGACTTGTTTTTAACTTTTCTCTTTGTAACTCAGTTTCCTAATATTATCGGGCAATTTGTAAATTATAATATTAATAAGGTTAATAGTGTTGAAACAGTTATTGCACAATTCTCAATAATTATCCTCAATTACATTTTTAGTAAGGTATTTATTTTTAAAAAATAAGAAAAATTTTAAACATATAGCTTGCAAGAATTTCTTAATTAATATATAATTAAGTGTAAAAATTTTTTGAAAGGAAATTATGAAAATGTTAAAAGATCTTAAAGCATTCTTGCTTCGTGGTAATGTTGTTGACCTTGCTGTCGGTGTGATCATTGCCACTGCTTTTGGTGCAATCGTTACATCACTTGTTAACGATATCATCACTCCACTTATTTTGAATCCAGCCTTGGAAGCTGCGAAAGTACAAAACATTGCTGAGCTTGCTTGGAATGGTGTTACATATGGTAAATTCTTGAGCGCTGTTATCAACTTCCTAGTTATCGGTACTGTTCTCTTCTTTGTAATCAAAGGTATTGAAAAAGCTCAAAGTCTTACTAAGAAAGAAGCTGCTGAGGAAGCTCCAGCTGGTCCAACTGAGTTGGAAGTACTTCAAGAAATCAAAGCCCTTCTTGAGAAAAAATAATCAATTAAAAGGATCTAGCACAAAGCTAAATCCTTTTTTCTTTACTCTTTTGGTAACTTACCTGCTTTTTCAAGCATTTTCTTAATAAGATAAGGCATCTTAACATTTTCCCGACCTTTTTTCTCAATCAGTTTTTTCACAAATTCCGGCATTTGTAAATCTTGAGATTCGGCCAAGATATTTTTAGTTTCATCCGAAGGAACTAACTCATCAAAGGTTTCTTCTTCTGGGAGAAATTCCTTAAATTCTTTGTCCTCATTAGCTCTGACTGCATTAACCAAGGCATCAATCAAACGAGAATCTGTATTTGGCATTGGTGGACGATGATAGTTCACCCCCAATTCCTGACACAAGTCATAACATTCCACATCATTATCAAACAAGACTTCAATGTGCTCACTGATAAAGCTGATTGGTACAAAAATATAATGATCAGGATGTTCTGTCTGTTCTTTGAGATATTCCAAAACATCTGGCTTAATCCATGGAATCCCAATATCACTCTCGCTTTGCCAGGTATTTGTAAATTGATCAGAACTCAAACCTAGTTTTTCAGCGACTAGCTTGCTATTTTCGAAAATTTGGTCGATATAAGGGTCACCAAAATCCAAGGCAAAAATGGGGACACTGTGGGCTGAAAAGATGACTTTAAAGCTATCCTGCTTTACTTCTTCTTTTAAAATCTTAGCAATTTCATCTGCCCAATAGTTTAAGAGCGCTTCTTCTTGATACCAGTCCTTAATGACTAAAAATTTAATTTGTTTGCTTTCTAAAAATTTTTCATAGCCCATGACAGAGTAGAAAGAATAATGAGGCTCCAAAATCAAGCAAATACACTGTTCAATGCCGTCTGCTTCCATCTGACCAATCACATCTGGAATAAAGGGTCTAGAAAACTTATTAGCAAAATAAACACTATACTCATTCCCCAGCCTGCCTTCTACCAAGGCAACCTCTTCTCGAGTAATTTTTTGCAGAGGCGTCCCTCCAATTAGTACATAATTATCATAGAGAGTTTGAATCTCGTGGTCTTGAGGTCTCACTCCACGACGAATATTTGTGAAAAAATCAGCCACACCTTCAAAGGTAATCTCTTCTGGCGAACCGAAAGTCATCATTAAAATTGCTTTTTTCATAATCGCTTCCTTGTGATATTTTTATCAAGTTTATTTTATCATTAATTCGTTAATAAGTAAACGCCAACATAGTGAATTTCCCTAACTTCAGTCTTTTGTTTTTCTCTCTTTTCTATGATACAATGGAAAAAATGAATTCAAAAGGAGTTTTTTATGACTTATCCCAATCTCTTGGACCGATTCCTAACCTACGTTAAGGTCAACACGCGCTCTGATGAACACTCTACTACTACTCCAAGTACACAGAGTCAGGTTGACTTCGCAACCAATGTCCTGATCCCTGAAATGAAACGTGTTGGATTACAAAATGTTTATTATCTAGCAAATGGTTTTGCAATTGGAACCTTGCCAGCCAATGATCCATCTTTAACACGTAAGATTGGCTTCATCTCCCACATGGATACTGCTGATTTTAAAGCCGAAGGAGTCAAGCCACAGGTAATTGAAAACTACGATGGTGGTGTGATTGAACTTGGAAATTCTGGTTTCAAACTCGATCCAGCTGACTTTAAGAGTCTAGAGAAATATCCAGGACAAACGCTCATCACAACCGATGGAACAACCTTACTAGGTGCTGATGACAAGTCAGGGATTGCTGAAATTATGACTGCTATTGAATATCTGACTGCCCATCCTGAAATCAAGCACTGTGAGATTCGTGTTGGTTTTGGTCCAGATGAAGAAATCGGTGTTGGTGCCAATAAATTTGATGCAGAAGATTTCGATGTAGATTTTGCCTATACTGTAGATGGCGGACCTCTCGGAGAACTTCAGTACGAGACCTTCTCAGCCGCTGGTGCTGAATTGCATTTCCAAGGACGCAATGTCCACCCTGGTACTGCCAAAGGGCAGATGGTCAATGCCCTTCAGCTAGCAATTGATTTTCATAATCAACTTCCAGAGAATGACCGACCCGAGTTAACAGAAGGTTACCAAGGCTTCTACCACCTAATGGATGTGATAGGTAGTGTCGAAGAGGCACGTGCAAGCTACATCATTCGTGATTTTGAAAAAGATGCCTTTGAAGCGCGTAAAGCAGCAATGCAGTCTATCGCTGATAAGATGAATCAAGAACTTGGTAGCGACCGTGTCACCCTAAACTTGACAGACCAGTACTACAATATGAAAGAAGTCATTGAGAAAGATATGACTCCAATTACCATTGCCAAAGCCGTTATGGAAGATTTGGGTATTACTCCTATTATCGAACCAATTCGTGGAGGGACAGACGGCTCTAAGATTTCCTTTATGGGAATCCCAACTCCTAATATCTTTGCGGGAGGAGAAAATATGCATGGACGTTTTGAATACGTCAGCCTTCAGACTATGGAACGTGCAGTTGATACCATCATTGGTATCGTAGCTTATGAAGACTAAAAAGACGAGGTAGCTTAGCTACTTCGCCTTTCTTTTTATTCTGCTGGTTTTTCTTGATTTCCAGTACTTGTTGTAGATTCTGTTGTTTCCTTTTCTGAAGCTGGTTCAGCAGGTTTAGAATCTGTTGTATTGCTTGGTTTGTTTTCGTCCCTTGCAGTTTCACTGTTAGATTCTGCAGCCACTGATGTTTCAGTTTCGGAACTTGTGTTCTCACCATTTGACTCGGCATTTGTCGCTGGAGTTGCTTCTTCACTTGCGCTTGATTTTGACTTGATTTCTTGATTCAAGACTAGAATAGCTTTTGTCAATTCAAGTAAAGCAGCTTTATCTTTACTCTTAGCAGAAAGTTGATCTAGTAAAGCATCTACCTTATCAAAGTCCGCATCAGAACCCTTGTTGTTTTCTAAATAAGAGTGAAGCGACATGAGAATATCGTAGAGTTTTTGATAGAGTACTAGTGTCTGAGGGTCTTGCTCAGCATTTTCCTTTTCTTGTTGAAGGGCGCTAGCGATACGAGTCAAGACATCTTTTACCTGACTGTTTACTTCATCCAAGTCCGCATCAGCCTTGTTTGTGGCAGCTTTGAGATTTTCTACTTCTTCTGCCAAGGATTGTCTGATTCCTTCTTCTTGGATTTGTTCTAAGAGTTGATTTGCCTTGCTCAAGAGGCTTTCTACTTCTTCCTTGCTAACATGATTGACATGTTCTTCAGGCATAAAGTCTCCGTACAATTCTTTCAAGAAGCCATAAATAGCTGTCTTGGCAGTTTGGTTATCAACTTTTTCAGTATCTAGAATTGTCTGAGTCGATTTAGCAGTAGTTGGTTGAGCTTTCAAAGCTTCTTCCACTTCTTGTTTTGCCTGATAGATGCTTGGGAATAGTCTGTTCAATTCTGCTGCCTTAAGGAAAGATTGAGATTGATACAAGGTCCAAGTCAACTGAGCCACTTTGTTTCGAAGTTCATCATTTAAACGACCGTCATTTACGTGTTCGTAGAAATACTTGATGTATTCTACAGTTGTAACACCTGTTCGATCATTAAAATCTTGAAGAGCTTGAAGTTGTGATTCAACCGCTGCTAAAGCAGCCTCATCTTTTGCCAATTTAGCTTCTTGAAGTCGAACAAGAAGGTCTTTCTTAGGAAGTCCATAAGAGTCTGTATCCAGTGTATTGATTTTATCAATCAAGGCTTGATATTTCTTATCTAAAGCACTTGTTTCAGTAGGTTTAACACTTTCATCAATATGGATATATTGCTTATCAAAGAGATCAAGGGTTGCAAGATAACCTGCTGTAGAGTTAGTTGCCAGTTTCTTCATGTTTTCAGTAAACTGACCTAAAGCTAACTCAATCTGTCTTTGTTCGATAGGCTTGTCTTTGTAGATACTTCTGCTATCAGCTAGAAGTTGATCCACTTTTTCCAAGACTGCCTTCTCATCAAAAGCTCCAGGTTGATAATTGGATTGTAGGGCTGGAATCTTGTTTTTCAAAGCCACTTCATATCCCTTAGTTTGAACCTTGATGTAGTGATTGTGGTCGCCATGAGGAATCACAAAACTACCATTTTCTACCTGTAAGCTATACGGAGACACGCCATCTCTCAAAGCAGTCGTGTAGAGTTCGTTTAGGAAATCAAGTTCTGGATTGCCAGTTTGGAGTGGCAAACGAACATGTTCCTTACGAACAGCATATGGGTGGATATGAGTTGGATCGTAGGCTTGGTCTGGATTTCCAAAAACAAAGAATCCGTTTGAAATTCTAATCGCTTCAAGTGGAACGCCGTATGTCTTCGAAATATAAGCAATCTTTTCTTCATCGCTAGCATCTCTTGAGAAAGACTCTACCGTTTTAGCAAGAGGTTTTACAGGCTCTGCATCATGATGTGTTTTCAAATGGTCTTGTGCAGCCTTAATTTGGTCTGCTGTCAAGTCTTTCTTGAAAAAGTAATGATTGTGATCACCATGACTCATGACAAAACCTTGCTCATCCTCACTGATGACACGATTAGCATCAAAACCGTGATCATGGTCTTCATCATGATGGTGTCCATGATGATCTTCATCGTGATCGTCATCATGAGCTGGATTTGGTGTTGCTGTATTTGCACCTTTCAAGTGGTCTTGCGCTGCCTTGATTTGATCAGCAGTCAAATCCTTCTTGAAGAAGTAATGATTGTGGTCACCGTGACTCATGATAAATCCTGATTCATCTTCCGCAATAATACGATTAGCATCAAAACCGTGATCATGATCTTCGTCGTGATCGTCATCATGAGCTGGATTTGATGTTGCTGTATTTGCACCTTTCAAGTGTTCCTGAGCAGCCTTAATTTGCTCTGCTGTCAAGTCCTTCTTGAAGAAGTAATGATTGTGGTCACCGTGACTCATGATAAATCCTGAACTATCTTCAGCAATAATCCGATTGGCATCAAAGCCGTGTCCACCTTCTTCATGTTCCTCATGTGAAACACTAGGATTGGCTGGAAGAGATGGCGAAGGTGTGGTCAGACCATTATTTGGAAGAGTCGGCTGCCCAATTGGGTTCGATTTCGGAATGTAATGGAAATGGTCACCATGTCTGACGATATAAGCTGTAGCTGTTTCTTCAACGATATCTTTAGGATTAAAGATATAGCCATCAGATGTTGCAGAGATAGCTTTATTCGCAGCCAATGAACCATGATTCAAAGTAGATGGACTACTTGAAAGACTTCCTAGACTAGACACTACTTCATGAGGTTTTTCATTTGTAGAGACCGTAGAACCAGTTCCACCGATAGGCACCAATTTGGCAATCTTTTCTTCTAAAGGAGAGAGTTTGCTGTAAGGAATAAAGTGATAATGGTCGCCGTGCGGAATCGCAACTCCATTCGGTGTACGACTGACAATCTTAGCAGGGTCAAAGACCAGGCCATCTGATTCACTGTAACGTTGATCGCTAGGTGAATCATAGAGTTCTTTCAATAGACTTTGGAGATTTTCAACTTTGCTTTCTGGCTTGCTAGTTGATCCTTGTACTGTAGATTGAGTATTATTGTCACTAGCTGTTGAAGAATAGCTTAACTGACTCGGTTGCGTATTTTTGCCCGCTAGATGAGCTTTGGCTGCTGCTAATTCACTAGCAGATAAATCACTTTTGGGAATATAATGATAGTGACCACCGTGAGGAACAATATAAGCATCACCCGTATCTTCGATAATATCAGCTGGGTTAAAGACATAACCATCATCTGTCGTATAGCGTCCCTGTGATCTTGCTACAACAACATCTGAGCTGACCTTCTCATTATCTTTGACGTGTTCTTGTTTTTGACGGTTGATTTCATCCTTGGTTCGAACATTATCAGCATGAGCTACATCTTTCAGATAAACATAATATTTACCATCAACCTTGATGATATAACCACCTTTAACTTCATTGACAATATCAGCGTCTTTAAGTTGGTAGTTTGGATCTTTCATCAAGAGTTCTTCACTAAAGAGGGCATCATAAGGAACTTTTCCATTATAGTAATGATAGTGGTCACCGTGTGAAGTCACATAGCCCTGATCTGTGATCTTGATAACAATTTGCTCAGCCTGAATTCCTTCTTTTTGGCTAACCTGGTCTGGTGTCAGATTTTCAGTTTTCTGACTTGACTGACTACCATCCACATAAGAGACCCGATTATTGTCCTTATTTTCCTGCGAACGATGCTGATTTAATGCATAAGCACATAGACTCAAAGACACGATAACAGCTGATCCAGCTACTATATATTTTTTACTGAATTTCATAAATCCCTCATTTCAATAAATGATGAAGCTTTTTCTTAACTTCTTTTCTCGGTTAAACAGTTTTTCCTAAACTGGTTATTTAACCAATTAATTAACCAGTAAATAGTTTACCTTTTTTAAGTCTATCTGTCAAGATTTTTATATCATTTTAAAAAATAAAAGCCAGTATTGCTACTGACTCTTACATCATTTTGATTTAACAAGATAAAATTTATGCTTCTGGTTTCGTCGTAACTGACTCACTACCTTTTAACAAAGCAAGCAATTTTTCTGCTTCTGCCATGATACCATTATTATCCATAGTTTGGAGGCTCAAATTATTTCGTAAACCAGCTAGACTCTCTGCCACATTGTCTTTCAAACTAGCATCGGTTACTGTATCAAGTAGAGCTTCTACTTCTTTGAGTTTGGCTTCTACTTTTTCACTCTCTACTTGAGGAACTTTAGCCTCATCTGTAGTATCTTCAGCTTCTTCCTCTGTCTCTTCCGTATCAGTGCTTGGTTTATAAAGATTATCTGCTGAAGGATTTAAACCTGCGTGATTCTCTTTTTCATCAGATTCAGGGCGAGTTGGCTCACTTACTTCATCATGTTTCCTATCTTCATCAGGTTTACTATCTTCTGGCTTATTTTTACGAACATGGTCGCTGGCATTTCCCCAACCATTATCTGAGTGAGGACGTTCGTCTGGATGTTCTACATAATATTTTACAGTTGCAAAGAGATCCTCAAGGCTATAACCCTTAGGTGCCTCATAGAGTCCTTCGTCAAACCAACCAAATTTAATGTTATGGTAATGATCATAATGGGGAATAATCAAGCTTCCGTTTTTGACTTCAACAGTGTGTTGAAGATTGTAAGGCATGTGATCAAGTGGAATCTTCTTAGCTGCCTTCACTTTATTATAGATTGCTTCTACTCCTTTAACCTCAGTATTTCCTGAACCCTGATTATTTGTCGAAGGAGGCGTCAAACCTTTCTCTTTAGCATAAGCCTGAGCCGCTGCTCTTTCAGCTTCAGACAAACTATCTTTCTTAATCCAATGACTATGGGTCATATGTGGAGTTACATAGGCATCTCCCTCATCACTTGTAATATCACGAGTGTCAAAGATATAGCCATCTTCTGTTGTATACTTACCTGCTAATTTTGCTAATGTTATTTCATCGTCCGTATAAGCAATCTGAGAATTTGGTTTGCCAAGTCGCTCTGGATGAGTAATTGGTGCTAGGAATGCTAATAAATCATCTACTAATTTTCCTTTATTAGAAGATTCATCATTCAAGCGTTCTGCTAATTTGTCTAAGGCTTGGAAATCAGAAGTACGACCCTTATTTTCAGACAAGGCTTTATGAGCCTCGGCCAATAAATTATATGCTTTATCATAAAATTCTTGGTCACGAGGAGCGACATTTTCTTTCTTCGCAACTAGGGCATGCGTCTCTTGAGTTTTCTTAGACAAGAGATTTTCAATAGCGTCAATCTTATCCTTGGCTAAGTCTTTAACTAGAACATAACGACTAGCGCCCTTATCTTCGATAATATATCCATCACCAACTTTTCTAACAACCTGGTTGACATCAAATTCTGTCGGTTTATTTTCCACTGGTGCTAGAGGTTTGGTAGTAGGGGCTGGCTTCAGTGGAGTAACACTTGGCAAGACACTGCCATTTTGTCCCTTGACAGCTATCATACGAGCCAATTTTGCTTCCAGCGGTGACATTTGTGAATAAGGAATAAAGTGATAATGGTCTCCGTGGGGCACTGCGACACCATTAGCTGTACGTTTGATGATTTGTGCCGGATCAAAGACTAATCCATCCGATTCCACATGGCGTTCTGACAAAGGTTTGGCATACAATTCACTTAAAAGTGTTGGGATATCTTCCCCTTGATTTTGATGGTATGTTGGGGTGACAGTCATGTTTGGAGTCTCTGGCAAACTTGGTTGGGCAGGTTTAGCATTATCACTACTTGGTTTACTTGAACTTGTAGCAGAATGAGAACCCTGTTTACCATTCCAATAAGCTTGAGCAGCAGCCAATTCTCCTGCTGACAAATCACTCTTAGGAATATAGTGGAAATGATTGCCGTGAGGTACAACAAAAGCGTCACCTGTATCTTCAATCACATCTGTCGGACTAAAGACATACCCATCATCCGTTGTATAAGCGCCCCCAGTTCCTCGATTTGGTGCCTGCGTATTGAGATTAAAGTTTGGTTTAATCGGTGAACTTGGTGTTGAACTTGGTTTATCTGTACTGCTTGGTTTCGTATTGTCAGCATGACTTTGAACTGGCTGACCTCCAATTGGAAGATTTCGAGCCAATTTTTCTTCCAAAGCAGACATTTGTGAGTAAGGAATGAAATGGAAATGATCCCCGTGAGGGACTGCCACACCATTGGCAGTACGTTTTGTAATCTGTGCTGGGTCAAATACTAATCCATCAGACTCCACATGACGTTGGTTAAGTGGCAAAGCGTACAATTCTTGAAGAAGACTAGCTAAATCCTCACTTTGACTTTCAGAATCTGTTGTAGGATTTTGAGGTGTCTCAGATTGACTCATTCTCACACTAGATCTTGTTTCAGCTCTGCTTGAACGATATTCAACCGTACTTAATTGGCCACCTTTTCCAGATAAGAAGGCTTGGGCAGCAGCTAATTCACTGGCAGACAAGTCACTCTTAGGAATATAGTGGAAGTGATTGCCATGAGGAACGATATAGGCATCGCCCGTGTCCTCAATGATATCAGAGGCATTAAAGATATAACCATCATCCGTTGTATAACGTCCTTGAGCTCTGGCTGCAACTACCGCCTGATCGTTAGAACCGCCCCCATGATTATGACTGTGTTCCTGCTTCTGACGTTTAATCTCTTCTTTTGTCCGAATATTGTCCGCATGAGCCACATCTTTGAGGTAAACATAGTATTTCCCGTCTACCTTAATGACATAACCACCCTTGATTTCATTGACAATGTCTGCATCCTTCAACTGATAATTCGGATCTTTCATCAGCAGTTCTTCACTGATGATGGCGTCATAAGGAACCTTGCCATTATAGTAATGATAATGGTCTCCATGAGAGGTTACATAACCTTGATCCGTAATCTTGATAACAATTTGTTCTGCGTTGATTCCCTCTCTCTTACTGACTTCATCGGGTGTCAAGTTCTCTGCCTTTTGACTAGCCTGATCACCGTCTATGTAAGCAACTCGATTAGAATCTTTCTTAACTTGACCAGCTTGATACCGACCAAGCTCATAGGAGCAAACACTTAGGGCAAGAACTGCCACTGAACCCGCTACATATTTTTTATTGATTTTCATTCTTTCCTCATTTCAATTCTTCTGCTAAAACACTCATATTTTCTTCAAGATTTTCGAGATAAGTCTTGTCATTTTGTGGGTCTGCCTCTAAAGGATTCAGAGTTTTAAGCCCCACACCTGTTGATTTGACAAGAGTTTCAGCTACTTTTGAAGAAGCATTACTTTCTGTAAAAATTGTTTTAACCTTATAGGTTTTAACAAATTCCTGAATTTCTGTAAGTTGTCGTGGACTTGGTTCTTGTTCAGGAGAGATACCTGCGATTCCAAGTTGATTGAGTCCAAATCGCTTAGCTAGGTAAGAAAAGGCTGTATGTTGGGTTACAAATGTTTTCTGAGTCGCTTTTTCAAATTTAGGCTGGAATTTCTTAGTCAATTCTTGAGCTTTTTTGATAAAGGCTTGCGCATTTTTCTGGTAAGTTTCTTTATGCTCACTATCCACCTCTGAAAGTTTGTCAGCGATAATCTGGGCTTCTTCTCCAGCTTTTTCGGGATCTAGCCAAGTATGAGGATCATAGAGCGTTTTTTCATCAACTCCATCCCCTGCTTCCACATCCTCTAGTCCTGGGACGCGGTCTAAAGTCATTCCCTCTGAAGCCTCTAAAACCTTCACTTTAGATTTTTTTAGATTGGGATCTAAACTTCCTGCCCAAGATTCGAGCGTATGAGAATGGTAAACAAAGACATCTGCATCATAGATGGCTGCGATATCATTTGCTGAAGGTTCAAAGGAGTGAATCCCACTACTTGACTGAATCATTCGAACATCATTCAAGTCACCAGATACTTCCTTGACCATAGCATAGATAGGATAAAAACTAGTTACAATTTTCATCCCTTTCCCTGTCTGGCTTTCCTTTTGACCACAAGCACCTAAACACAAAAGAAAGACACTTAACAATACTAAAAATAAACTTTGTTTTTTCATGGATAACCCCTTAACTATTTAATTAACTGGTAAACATTCTACTCCTAAAAATTTAATCTGTCAAGCTATTTTAAGAAAAAAATTGAAATTTCTTTCACATATAAAAATCTGCTGAGTTTCAACAACTCAACAGACTTTCACTTTATATACTCAATGAAAATCAAAGAGCAAATTAGGAAGCTAGCCGTAGGTTGCTCAAAACACGACTTTGAGGTTGCAGATAGAACTGACGCAGTCAGCTCAAAACACTGTTTTGAGGTTGTGGATAGAACTGACGAAGTCAGTAACCATACCTACGGCAAGGCGAAGCTGACGTGGTTTGAAGAGATTTTCGAAGAGTATTATTCTTCTATGGTAGAATGCTTATAACCATAAGTAAAGTAAATAATACTTCCTACTAACAATGCAACTAGGAAAGCAATCCAGGTTTCCATATTATACTGCAACATAAATGATAAACAAATGATGATTGATAAAATCGGTAATAAGGGTACCAGTGGTGTTTTAAATTCTCCTGCTTTGGGCATTCCTTTTTCTTTCCGTAATCGAATCAGACCATAAGCCAGCATGATCAAGTAGGCCAAGGTACAAATATTTAAGAAGGCTGCGATACTAGCAAGAGGGAACATTCCTGCTGCTACTGCTGAAGCTAGACCTGTCAAGATAGTAGCATTTTTTGGTACCTTGCTTGTTTTGGTCAGTTCTTTAAAGGCAGCAGGCATCAATCCGTCACGCGCTAAACTGTAAATCATACGAGATAGGGCATAAGTCATTGAGATACAAACCGTAATCAAGGTTAAGATAGCCACTAATGACACATAACTAGCTGCCCAACTAATCCCAACGCTACGAAGGGCAAAGGCAACGGCATCGTCGACATTTAGATGACTATAGTGAACCACACCAGTCAAAACAAGCGTCACCAAGGCATAAAGAATGGTTACGATAGAAAGCGATAAGACAATCCCTCTAGGAATATTTTTTTGAGGAGTCTTGACCTCATCTACAGCCATAGAGATGGATTCAAACCCCAAAAAACCAAAGAACATCAAGGACGCACCAGCCATAATACCAGTACTGGCACCATAGATTTGTCCAAAACCATAGGGAGCAAAATTACTCCAGTTATCAAGCTTGATATGCCAGATTCCTACTAAAACAAAGAGAGCTAAAGCAGAAAATTTCAAAATAACTAGAATTGAATTAAAGCGTAAGGCGGCTTTCGCATTAAGTAGAACAAGCGAGGTCACCAAGACCAAGACAAGAATAGGTAATAAATCAACAAACGTCCCTGCTTGAGGATTAAAGGTACCATTTAAAGCCTGAGGAAGGGCTATCCCGTATTGAGAGAGAAGCCCTTTAAAATACGCTGCCCAACCAGAAGCCACACCCGATATGGCTGTCATGAACTCCATCATGGTTAACCAACCTGCCAACCAGGCTGGGAATTCTCCTAAAATAGCATAGAGATAACTGTAGGCACCACCTGTAGCAGGTACTCGTGAAGCAAATTCTGCAAAAAAGAGAGCTGATAATCCCACACATAAGGCAGAAATGACAATTGAAATCACTAGGGCTGGACCAGCAAGTGTTGCAGCTGCAGTACCAGTAATTGTAAAGACGCCTGTCCCTACCATGGCTCCGATACCCAGCAAAATCAAATCCCATAACTTCAAATGCCTGTGCATCTCTGTTTTATCCAAACTAACATTCTTTGTTCTAAATATATTCATCTTTGACTCCAAAATAAAATGATGATTCTATTTTACCATAAATATAGGATATTTGTGAATATTTATAAAATGTTTTCCTAAAAAAATCTGACTACTCTCTTGTAATCAGATTTTTATCTATTCTAGTTCATTTCTTTAAAGGCTGCTTCTGCATCCGCATTGCTGATAACACCAAATTGAATCTTCCCAATCTTTCCTTGACTGTCAATCAGGTATTCTGTAGGAATGCTTCGAATTTGATAAGCTTGGAATGTGGTTGCTTTTGTGTCATAAAGAACTGGGATATCCTTATAACCTTGATCTTGGAACCATTGTGGGAATTGCTCGACAGTTTTTTCACCTTGAATTCCTGGTGCAATGACACTAAGAATTTCAAAATCACGATCTGGTTTCGCCGCTAATTCCATCAACTCAGGCATACTTTTCTTACATGGACCACACCATGAAGCCCAAAACTTCAAGTAGACTTTTTTCCCCTTATAATCAGATAACTTAACTTCTTTACCATCCATAGATTGCAAGGTGAAGTCTGGCGCATCTTTTCCAACAGCAATTTGTTGTACAGTCGTTTGTTGCTGTTGTTTTGGGGATTGTTGTGGAGCTTGAGTCTTTTTAGTCTCTTCCTCACCACAGGCTATCAATACGACTAATGACAAGAGGCTTAAGGCAGCAAACATTACTTTTTTCATCTTTTTCTCCTTTATTCAAAAATTCCAGCTAGAACATTTACTTGTCCTAATAGTAACAAAATTCCCATTAAAATAATGAGGAAACCACCAATTTTCTTCAGTAGCATCATATGACGTTTAATTTTACTAAAATAAGGCATTACTACACCTGAAGCTAGAGCCAAAAGCAAGAAAGGAATTGCCATCCCCAGAGTGTAAATCAAGGTATAGATTGCACCTTGCCAAGCGCCATTTCCTCCAGAAGCCGCAAGCGCTAAAACAGAACTCAAAACAGGACCAATACAAGGCGTCCAACCAAAGCTAAAGGTAATACCGAGTAAAAAGGCCGACCAATAACGATTGGCTTCTGATTTCTTAAAAGTAAAGCTTTTTTGAACCTCTAATTTCTTAAAATGAAAAATTTCCATCTGGTGAAGGCCTAAAATGATAATAATTGTTCCCATGGTATAGCGAAACCAATTGGCATAGAGAATATTACCAAAGTAACCAGCACCAAATCCTAGAATAAAGAAAATGAGTGAAATGCCTGCGATAAAGCAAAGAGTTCGAATCAAGCCGGACCAAAGAACCTTTTTCCCAAACAAGGAAAAACTTTTTGCACTTTCCTGATCATCCAATAAGATACCAGTATAGACAGGTAACAGAGGGAAAATGCAAGGGGAAAAGAAGGACAAGATCCCTGCTAAAAAAACGGAGATTGAAAATACTATCGTTTCCAATAAAGAACCAACTTTCTTAATAATTCTAATCCTATTTTACTATAATCAATTTTATTTGTATGATTTCTGCTACGCAAATTGAATTAGCTTTTATTTGAAAGATTTTTTCAGTACTAGTTCATTCATATTCTGCCCCCTATTTGCCCCCTAAATACAAAAAAAGCCTACTGACCAAGCTAGAAAGCTTGATCCAATAGGCTTTTAAAATTCAAATTATTTAACAGCGTCCTTAAGAGCTTTACCAGCTTTGAATGCTGGAACTTTAGAAGCTGCAATTGTGATTTCTTTACCAGTTTGTGGGTTGCGACCTTTACGTGCAGCACGCTCACGAACTTCAAAGTTACCAAAACCGATCAATTGAACTTTTTCACCAGCTGCAAGGTAGTCAGCTACTGCTGAGAATACAGCTTCAACTGCTGCTGCTGAGTCTTTCTTAGTCAATTCTGTAGCTTCTGCTACTTTAGCGATCAAATCTTGTTTGTTTGCCATGTTAACGATTCCTCCAATTTAATTTCTAATTAACAAATATAATCATATCCTAAAATCCCTTTTAGGTCAAGTTAAAAACACTATTTCTTCCCATTTTATTTATTTTTTTAGGAGTGGTAACGTACCAAAATAGCCCAAGCGTTCTCACCCGTGTGAGTTTGAATAATGGAACCCGTTTCCAAAACAGAAATTGGCTTTTCAACATAAGTTTGTAAACTTTCTTTCATCTCTTTTGCCCAATCAGCACTACCAGAATATGAAATTCCAATCTCTGCTACAGAACGTTCAGAGAGAGTTGTTGTTAACTCATCTAACCATTTTTTAAAGGTTTTAGCTCCACGACCTTTAACAATTGGCTGCAATTCATGGTCTTTCATTTGCATGACAACACGGATATTGAGAAGTGAACTCAACAATCCAGTTACACGACCAATACGGCCACCTTTTACCAAATTTTCCAAAGTTGAAACGCCAATATAGAGTTCTGTATGGTTTTTAACCGCTTCTACACGAGTTAAAATTTCCTCCATATCTTTGCCTTCTTGAGCTAACTCCGCAGCCTCAACTACCTGAAATTTCAAGGCTTGATCAGTGAAGGAACTATCAATCACCGTCACATCGGCAGTAGATAAACTAGCACCTTGGCGTGCTGCTTCTACAGTACCTGAAAGGGCATGAGACATATGAATAGCAAGAATCTGGCTACCATCCTTGGATAGCTCTTCAAACACTTCAGCAAAGACACCTACAGGTGGCTGACTTGTCTTAGGAAGATTTTTAGCTTCTTGCATCAACTGAAGAAATTTACCTTCTTCTTTCAAATCAGCATCAGAATAAACAACATTATCAATCATTACAGATAATGGAACAACAGTGATATCTAATTGTTTTACCAGTTCTGGTTCAATAGTAACAGATGAATCGGTTACAATCTTAATTTTAGTCATAGTTTCAATCTTTCTATTTTAGGATTCAGATTGGTTTTCATACCTTTAATTATATCAAAAAAAGATTAAAAATCCTAATGGAGCCATTCAAATTTTCCCTAAAAATTTGATATAATCTACTTATAAGAAAAGAGGTTCCTATGATTAAAAAAATTTATCCCGTTTTAACCATTTTACTAGGTGCTGCTATTTATGCTTTTGGGCTAACTTATTTTGTAGTTCCCCATCATCTCTTTGAAGGAGGGGCGACAGGTATTACCCTCATCACCTTTTATCTTTTTAAAATCCCTGTTTCTCTGATGAACTTGCTGATTAACATTCCCCTTTTCATCCTGGCTTGGAAAATCTTTGGAGCCAAATCCCTCTATTCTAGTTTACTAGGAACCTTAGCTTTGTCCGCCTGGTTGGCTTTTTTTGAGCGTATTCCCCTTCATATTGATCTACAAGGCGATTTACTGATTACAGCCCTCATAGCGGGAATTCTATTGGGAATTGGGCTTGGAATTATCTTCAATGCTGGTGGGACAACTGGTGGAACTGATATTGTAGCTCGTATTCTCAATAAATACACTCATATATCTATGGGGAAACTGCTCTTTATCTTAGATTTTTGTATTCTCATGCTCATTCTCCTCATCTTCAAGGATTTGAGATTGGTTTCCTACACGCTCTTATTTGATTTTATCGTTTCTCGTGTTATCGATTTGATTGGCGAAGGAGGCTATGCTGGTAAAGGTTTTATGATTATCACAAAACGTCCTGACCAACTTGCTAAAGCGATTAATGATGACCTAGGAAGAGGCGTTACTTTCATCTCAGGTCAAGGTTACTATAGTAAAGAAGATTTAAAAATCATCTACTGTATTGTCGGTAGAAATGAAATTGTGAAAATGAAGGAAATGATTCATCGAATTGATCCTCAAGCATTTATCACTATTACAGAAGCTCACGAAATTCTTGGTGAAGGCTTTACCTTTGAAAAAGAATAAAAAGAGGTCTTGTAGTAACCTCAAAAGTTAGACTACATCATCTATCTTTTGGGTTACAGACAACCTCTTTTTTAATTACGCAATCTCTTAAGACCAATTCCGAGCTACTTCTTCATCTGCCTTTAACTGGTCCACTAATTGGTCAACTGAGTCAAATTTGGTCATATCTCGAATGCGATCAAGCCAATAAACCATGACGGTTTCCCCATAAATATCTTGATTAAAATCAAAAATATTGACTTCAAAACGTGCTTCTTCTCCATCAAAGGTCACATTTTTCCCGACACTAGCCATAGCACGATACTTCTGTCTTTGAATCTCAACATCAACGACATAAACGCCATCTGCTGGCATATAAGTACGATCTAAAAGCACCAAATTAGCTGTTGGATAACCAATCGTACGACCACGAGCATTGCCATGAACCACCATACCTCTTGATGGAAGCGGTGCCCCCAAAAGTTCTCCTGCTTCTTTCACATTTCCATCTAAAATAGCTTGACGGATACGAGTTGAACTAATCTTTCCTTTCTCATCTTCTACAGGTGGAACGATAATGACTTCTCCATCAAAGTAATCCTTTAAGTCCTCTGCCGTTTTTTGGTCAGAACCAAATGTATAATCAAAACCTGCAACAATAATTTTAGCATTCATAGCCTTAATATAAGTTGCGAAAAATTCTTCTGCCGTGAGACTAGCGAATTGACTACTAAAATCAAGGAGATATAATTCTTCTACGCCTTCACGCTTTAGTTTCCTCTCACGTTCAGCAGGGTTCAAAATATGCAAAAACAGATCCGGATGATAAGGCTCTAAAGCAATCTTTGGAGATTCATTAAAGGTCATAACTACGATAGGCAATAAATCCTTTCTCGCAGCCTTGTTGGCAACACGAAATAATTCTTGATGTCCCTTATGTATACCATCAAAATAGCCAAGAACTACGACTGAATCAGATGGTGTGCCAATATCTTTTTGGTTTTTTATAGGAATAGTAATAATCATAAAATAATTATATCATAGTGATAGCTATTTCTGAACCAAAAAATCTGAAATGTCCTTTTTTAAACCTGAAGTGTAGCAGTTTAGAAGAATTTTTTATGAAATCCTAATAAAGAACAAGAGATTGAATTAAGAATCTTAAAATCAGAAAAACGCATCATATCAACTACCTAAAACTTGATACAATGCGTTTATTTAATTTAATATGAACCGATCTACTGAATTTTTCAAAATGAACATCCAGCAGCCTTTTCACTTTTTATTAATAAGTTCCTTCTTCACCTTGGCTAGTCAAGATAACAGGTCCATCTTTAGTAATCACGAATTGATGTTCATATTGGCAGGATAGGCCACCATCAATGGTCTTATGCGCCCAACCTGTCTTCATATCTGTATCAATTTCCCAGTCACCTGTATTGATCATTGGTTCAATGGTCAAAACCATTCCTTCACGGAGACGAAGTCCACGACCAGCAATACCATAGTTAGGAACCATTGGTTCTTCGTGCATGGTTGGACCAACACCATGACCAACCAAATCACGTACTACACCGTAACCACGACTTTCAGCGTATTCTTGAATAGCCGCACCGATATCACCGATACGATTTCCAACAACAGCTTGCTCGATTCCCTTGTACATGGCTTCTTTGGTTACATCCATCAGGTTTTTCACTTCTTCGGACGGTGTACCAACAGCATAAGCCCAACAAGAGTCTGCCAGACCACCAGAGTAGCTCTGAGTGTATTTTTTCATTTGCTCCACATTGTTGAAGTTTAATTTTGAGACATTCAGGTCAGATTTGGCTATAGGACCTCCCAAAACCATATCAACTTTCAGTAAATCACCATCTTTCAAGATATAGTGACGAGGGAAAGCGTGAGCCACTTCATCATTAAGAGAGCAGCAGGTAGCATAAGGATAGTCCATCATAGCACCGTCAACACCAATCTGAAGCGGAAGGAAATTTTCTTCCTTACAACGACGGCGGACATACTCTTCAACTTCCCACATATCTACGCCAGGCTTAATCAAATCACGTAAGCCGATATGAATACTTGCTAGAAAATCCCCAGCCTTGTCCATAGCTTCGATTTCACGAGCTGATTTTAATGTTATCATTTTTTCTCCTAGTTTCTAATTAATTTTAACGGTCACATTTGCTTTTGAAACAATCTGGTGACCATGATAAATATCATAATCGATAATAGCTGACCGTCTCGTATGATGGATAATACGTGCTTGAATACGCAGTATATCATCTATCTGAACAGCCTGTAAAAAGTAAATCAGCATCTGCTCAATAATGAGATTTCGACCACTATTAACAACTAAATCTTGGGTCATGTGGGTCAAAATTTCTGCCAATACACCATTAGCCAAAACACCGTTCTTCTCAAGCATAAAGGGTTCCACTGTAATGACTACTTCATCATGATGATAAGAAAGTTTTTGTCCAATCTGCTCAGAAAAAGTAGGTAGAGCAGAAACTTGGGAACGACTCATCTTCTCCATGACATCTCGTCTAGTTACAACGCCAAGTAAGGTTTGATTACTTCGAACAACTGGTACCATTTCAAAGTCTTCAGCAATCATCCGTTGACTCACATTGGCAATATTTGTCGATAATCCAACTAAAAATAGACTACGAGACATGACCTTATCAATTGTCGTACTTGGCGATTTATCACCAGCGTCCCTCATGGTTACAACTCCAACAACAATCTGATGTTGATTAATAACAGGAAAACGACTGCTACGATTCTTACGTACCAAGTCCAAATAATCTTTAACAGTGTCGGTCTCTCTCAGAAAACCATATTCATGACTCGGGCGATAAAGTTTCTCAACTGTCAAAATATCAGTCTTAATTTGGACATTTGACAAGGCTTTATTGATCATAGTCGCAACGGTGAAAGTGTCATGCTTGCTTCTTAAAACAGGAATTCCTTTTTGATTAGCCAGTTTAATCACATCATCATGAACCTGAAATCCACCTGTAACCAGAACTGCATTTTCATTTTCCAATGCTAACAATTGAATACGAGTCCGATCTCCGACAATCAAAAGTCCCCCATCATGAAGGTAAGACAAAATATTTTGCTCAGTCATGGCACCGATCGAGAACTTACTAAATTCTCTCTCTAAACCTTCTTGACCAGCCAGAACCTCAGAAGAAGTCACTTCTGCAATTTCAGCAAAAGTTAATCTCTCTATAGCAACTTTCTGAGATTTAACACGTATAGTACCACTTCTTGGGCGAGTCTCTACAATTCCACGGTTTTCAGCTTCCTTGATAGCCCGATAGGCCGTTCCATCACTGACTCCTAGATGGTTGGAAATGCTTCGAACACTGACTCTTTTACCAACGGGTAATTCTTCCAAATAGCTTAAAATTTCTTGGTGTTTACTCATTAATTTCTCCCTTTACAAAGCGAAACTCAAGATAATCACGCATTTTCCTTGTATAGCGATCACTTCCTTTAAACTGACGAATCAATCGAAATCCAGCCTTAAGGGCAACCCGTTGGCTAGCTTCATTTTCAAGGTGGGTAATGATAGATAATTGTTTTAAGCCAAATTCCTCAAAAGAAAGCTGACAAATTTTTCTAACAACCTCTGTCATAAATCCTTGCGACCAAGCATCTTTTCTCAAAAAATAGCCAAGCTCAGCTTCTTTTTTGATTTCATCTAACTTCTCAAATTTAATAGAACCAATCATTTGTTGATTTTTCTGGTCACAAATTGCCCAAACTCCCAAAGGGGACTTCATAAAGTAATTGGCCAGTGTATATTGACTTTCTTCCAGACTTGCCTGCGTTGGGAAAATAAATTGTAAATTTTCAGGATTTGAGGCTATCTCATGGAAGTCTTGACTATCACTAAAAAAGAAAGGACGCAAATACAAGCGATCCGTTTCAAAAAAAGAAAACATTGCTAATTTGGTCCAAATATTCATAAACACCTCTACGGTTTAATCCTCAACAAGTGTAATATCCGCTCCTAGATTACGTAATTTTTCAATAATATCAGAATAACCACGTAAGATAAACTCGATATTGGTAATTTCAGTTTTACCTTCAGCCATAAGCCCAGCAATGACTAGTGCAGCCCCAGCTCGTAGGTCAGTCGCTTTAACACTTGCCCCACGTAAATCACGTCCACCTGTGTACAAAATATGACCATTTGTTGTCGAAATGTCCGCATCCATCTTTGCTAGTTCAAAAACATGATTTACACGTTTTTCGTAAATCGTATCGACAATTGTACCACGACCATTCGCTCTTAATAAAAGTGGGGTAATCGGTTGTTGCAAATCAGTTGCAAAGCCTGGGTAAGGAGCTGTCTTAATATTGATTGCTTTCAAGTTAGACTGCTCTTCGACAAAAATACTGTCCTCAGATACAGTCATTCTCACTCCCATTTCTTCCAGCTTAGCAATAAATCCTTCTAGGTGTTCGTAAAGAACATTATTTATACGAATCCCCTTGCCGACTGCAGCAGCTAAAGAAATATATGTTCCAGCTTCGATACGGTCTGGAATCACCTGATGACGGGTTCCATGTAATCTTTCAACACCATCAATAATGATGATATTTGTTCCTGCACCACGGATATGGGCTCCCATATTATTCAAGAGAGTAGCTACATCAATAATCTCAGGCTCACGGGCCGCATTTTCAA
Source organism: Streptococcus sp. CF7_Ac1-12 (assembly GCF_024295905.1). Taxonomy (GTDB): domain Bacteria; phylum Bacillota; class Bacilli; order Lactobacillales; family Streptococcaceae; genus Streptococcus; species Streptococcus mitis_AP. The sequence goes on from NZ_JANCPG010000003.1 coordinate 164,985, forward strand.
TAATAGTACGACCATTTGCTTTAACCGCAGCAATCATCGTATTTATTGTTGCACCCACGCTAACCGTATCCATGTAAATACTTGCACCGTGAAGTCCTGTATCTTTAGCAGATAACTTCATGTTATCTCCCTCGTAGCTAACAGTGGCACCCATAGCCTCAAAAGCCTTAAGGTGTAGGTCAATAGGACGAGGACCTAGATCACATCCTCCCGGTAGACCAACTGTTGCTTCACCAAAACGGCCTAAGAGGCTCCCATAAAAATAGTAAGATGCTCGAAGACTATTGATTTTACCATAAGGCATTGGAATATTTTGAACACCTCTTGGGTCAATCTCCAATACATCGTCATAACGCTTGACAGTAGCACCCATTAACTCCATGATTTCGACAAGACTAGCAACATCAGAAATATCAGGTACACAATCTAAAGTCACAACATCATCTGCCAAAATAATAGCCGGAATTAAAGCTACAACACTATTTTTTGCGCCACTAATGGTAATCTCACCTTGCAGGGGCAAGCCACCATTGATAACAATTTTTCTCATTTTAAATTTTTAATACTCTTTCAAAATTTCTAAAAAGGTCCTACGTTAAAGTATACCATAAATTCAGCCTTTTTTCCATCATTTTCAATTATATTAGCTGAATAGGATTTATTGGTAACTGAGTTTCTTACAAAGTTTTGCCCCTTTTTTGCCCCCTAAATACAAAAATAGCCCTTCGGATAAAATCCGAGGGGCTAGAAACGTTGTTAAATCAACGATTATTTCTTAAGGTTGTAGAATGATTTCAATCCACGGTATTCAGCTACTTCACCAAGTTGGTCTTCGATGCGAAGCAATTGGTTGTATTTAGCGATACGGTCTGTACGTGAAAGTGAACCAGTCTTGATTTGTCCTGCGTTAGTTGCAACTGCGATGTCAGCGATTGTTGAATCTTCAGTTTCACCTGAACGGTGTGATACAACGGCAGTGTAACCAGCTTCTTTAGCCATTTCGATAGCGTCGAATGTTTCAGTAAGAGTACCGATTTGGTTAACTTTGATAAGGATTGAGTTAGCTGCGCCTTCTGCGATACCTTTTTCAAGGTATGAAGTGTTTGTTACGAAGAAGTCGTCACCAACCAATTGAACTTTACCACCAAGACGTTCAGTAAGAGCTTTCCAACCGTCCCAGTCATTTTCATCCATACCATCTTCGATAGTGATGATTGGGTATTTGTTTACCAATTCTTCAAGGTAGTCGATTTGTTCTGCAGCAGTACGTACAGCAGCTCCTTCACCTTCAAATTTAGTGTAGTCGTAAACTTTACGTTCTTTATCGTAGAATTCTGATGAAGCACAGTCAAATCCGATAAATACGTCTTTACCTGGAACATATCCAGCAGCTTCGATAGCAGCAAGGATAGTTTCAACACCGTCTTCAGTTCCTTCGAAACGAGGAGCGAATCCACCTTCGTCACCTACGGCTGTTTCAAGACCACGAGATTTAAGGATTTTCTTAAGAGCGTGGAAGATTTCAGCACCCCAACGAAGAGCTTCTTTGAATGTAGGTGCACCAGCAGGTACGATCATGAACTCTTGGAAAGCGATTGGAGCATCTGAGTGAGAACCACCGTTGATGATGTTCATCATTGGAGTTGGAAGAACTTTAGTGTTAAATCCACCAAGGTAGCTGTAAAGTGGGATTTCAAGGTAATCAGCAGCAGCACGAGCTACAGCGATAGACACACCAAGGATTGCGTTAGCACCCAATTTACCTTTGTTAGGAGTACCGTCAAGTGCGATCATAGCACGGTCGATAGCTTGTTGGTCACGTACATCGTAGCCGATGATTGCTTCAGCAATGATGTTGTTTACGTTGTCAACAGCTTTTTGTGTACCAAGACCACCGTAACGAGATTTGTCACCGTCGCGAAGTTCAACTGCTTCGTGTTCACCAGTAGAAGCTCCTGATGGAACCATACCACGTCCGAAAGCACCTGATTCAGTGTAAACTTCTACTTCAAGTGTTGGGTTACCGCGTGAGTCTAGGACTTCGCGAGCGTAAACATCAGTAATAATTGACATTTTTTACTCTCCTTATGAGTTAAATTTTTTACACCTCTATAATACCTTAAATACCCTCCTTTTTCAAGAAAAAACGTTATCTTTGTGCAAATTTTCCTTAACTTTATAAAGTAATCGCTTTCTTTTGTCTGTTTTATTCTAACTTTTATGATATACTGTTTTCATGACAGATTTATCAAAACAATTACTTGAAAAAGCTCATGGTGGGCCAAAATTAAATCCGGATGAGCAAAGACGCTATCTTGGTACCTTTGAGGAAAGAGTTCTTGGATATGCAGATATTGATACAGCAAATAGCCCTCAGTTAGAAAAAGGCTTTATATCTATTTTAGAAAACCTTCAGGAAAAAGCAGAACCACTATTTGTGAAGATTTCACCAACTATCGAATTTGACAAACAAGTTTTCTACTTAAAAGAAGCAAAAGAAACTGATAGTCAAGCTACCATTGTATCTGAAGAGCATACTTCTTCTCCTTTTGGCCTGATTATCCACACCAATGCACCAGTTCAAGTAGAAGAAAAGAACCTTCGACTTGCTTTTGCAAAACTTTGGGAAGGTAAAAAGGAAGAACCAGCCAAAACATCCTTATGGAAGAAATGGTTTGGCTAAACATTGCGCATAGTTAATAAGTGCCCGATATTGGCTGCCGTGCGCTCCAGATAGAGGCTGGCATTTTTCAAACTATCTTCTAAAGGTTCGCTTTTCTCTAAAATAGAAAAAGCTGCTTGGATATTTTCAAATGGTGGGGAAGGTAAATCTTCAGCAAGACTACCACAAATAGCAATGACAGGAACTCCGACAGGGGTTCTTTTTGCAACACCTATAGGGGCTTTACCTGCTAAACTTTGACGATCTAGCTTTCCTTCTCCTACAACAACCAAGTCAGCATGTAAAACTTTCTTATCAAAGTTGATTAAGTTCAAGCAGGTATCAATTCCAGACACGATATTTGCCTGAGCAAAGGCACACAAACCGCCAGCAAGGCCTCCACCAGCTCCTGCTCCTTTAATTTCCAATGTTACAGGTGAGGCTTTTTCATAAAAATCTTGTATTGCCTGATCTACGACTGCAAACATAGTAGGATCTAAACCTTTTTGCTTGCCAAAAGTGTAGGTCGCACCTTGATATCCACATAAGGGACTCACGACATCTGCTAAAATACGAATTTGAACATCTTCAGGAATTTCATAGCGATTTTCTGTTGACATAGAAGCTAAGTTT